>JAFAZU010000344.1 GCA_019239585.1 Acidobacteriaceae bacterium | reverse complement strand
GCCGATGGCATTCTCGACCACGCTCTGCGCGTCATCAATGCTGACGCCATAGCGCGCCAACTGTTCTCGGTCCCATGCCAGATCGAGAAAGTAACCATCAGCGGTGCGCTCCGCGAGCACGGTGCGTGTGCCTTCCACTCTTCTCAGTATCGATTCGACTTGAGCGCCAATTTCCTGAATCTGGCGTAAGTCTGCGCCTGTGATCTTTAACCCTAACGGCGTCCGAATTCCGGTGCTCAACATATCGATGCGCCCTCGGATGGGCATTGTCCACGAGTTGTTCACGCCCGGAATCTTCAGCGCGGCATTCATTTCACTGACCAGCTCTTCGCTTGAAAGTGTGTCGGGCGTAATGTGACGAAAGACACGCTTGGCCCATTCCGGTGCCCATGCGGAATACCAGGTGTGTACTTGCGGCCACTGCGCCCGCGGCTTGAGCACAATAACAGTCTCCAGCATTGAAAGGGGAGCCGGGTCAGTGGCGGTTTCCGCGCGACCCGCCTTGCCGATCACGTGATCTACTTCCGGGAACTGCCGGATGACGCGGTCACTGACTTGCAGTAACTGTTGCGCCTGAGCAATGGAGATTCCGGGCAGCGTCGCGGGCATGTACAGAATTGCGCCTTCGTCAAGCGGCGGCATGGATTCCGATCCCAAACGACCGAACACCGGTATTGTAATGAGAATCAGCGTCAGCGCCGCGCCGATCACGAGCCACTTCCAGCGCAAAGTCCATCGAACAGCCGGTTCGTAGGCGCGTATGAGCCAGCGGCTGATGGGATGATGTTCTTCGGGCCTCAGTTCCCCAATTAATAGGCTGTTTGCTATCCGGGCCAGCCACTCCGGCCGGAAGGTGAAGCGCTCGACACGGTGCAGCAGTAGGCGCAGTGCGGGAGTGAGCGTGACCGCCAGAAATGCGGCAACCACCATAGTCAGCGTTTTGGTGTATGCCAGCGGCCGGAACATCCGTCCTTCCTCCCCCGGCAGCATCAGCACAGGCAGAAAGGACACGGCGATGACCAGCAGCGCAAAAAAGGTGGGCACGGAAACTTCTTTGATGGCTTCCAGCACGACCATACGAGAGTCACGTGCGCGCCCCTCCTTTTGCCACACTTCGAGTTTTTTGTGAGTTTGTTCAACCACCACAATAGAAGCGTCCACCAGTTCGCTGAACGCGAGGGCCACTCCGGCCAGGGACATGATATTGGCGCTGATACCTAGCAGGCGGCACGGTATGAACGACAGCAATACCACAACCGGCATCGTCACAATCGGGACCGCCGCGCTCGGGAAGTGCCACAGGAAAATCAGAATTATCAGCACAACGGTGATCGCAACCTGAATGATCGTCTCCCTGACAGTGCCGATACTGTTGCGGATTAACTCCGACCGGTCATAGACAGGAATCACTTTCATTCCCGCCGGAAAGCCGGGCTCTAGTTCTTTCAGGCGCGCTTTCACCTGCTCGATCACGTTCAGCGCGTTCTCGCCGTTGCGCATAATGACGATCCCAGAGACGACTTCGCCCTGGCCATCCAGGTCGGCTAAGCCGCGCCGCAGATCAGGTCCCATCACAACGCGTCCGACATCCTTGATGCGAACCGGCGAACCGGTTTCGCTCACGCTTAGCGGGATATTCTCAAAGTCTTTCAGCGAGCGAGCGTAACCACGACCGCGAACCATGTACTCAGTGCCGCCAAATTCCAGCAGCCGTCCGCTGGATTCGATGTTGCCGCCGCGTACCGCTTCAACAACACGCCGGACCGGGATGCCGTACGCCTTCAAAAGATTCGGATCGAGATTGACCTGATATTGGCGCGCATACCCGCCAATCGGCGCAACCTCAGCCACGCCCGGCACTGACCGAAGATGGTAACGCAAGTACCAATCCTGGTATGACCGTAAGTCGGCGAGGCTGTGCTTTCCCGAGGTATCCACCAGAGCGTACTGGAAAATCCACCCAAGGGCGGTCGCGTCAGGACCAAGCTCCGTTTTCACCCCGTCCGGCAGACTGGAGCGAACACTGGACAGATACTCCAGCGTCCGGGAACGTGCCCAGTAAGGATCGGTTCCATCCTCAAAAATGACGTACACGTAGGAGTAGCCGAAATCGGAGAAGCCGCGAACTGTTTTGACTCGCGGCGCACCGAGCATGGCAGTAACAACAGGATACGTGACCTGGTCCTCGACGATATCCGGACTGCGATCCCAGTGCGAATAGATAATCACCTGCGTATCGCTCAGGTCGGGTGTAGCGTCAAGGGGCATCGTGGTCATAGCCTGCCACCCTGCAAAACAGGCGGCAGCAATGACAGCCAACACCGCCAGTTTGTGCTTTGCGGAAAAATCAATAATGCTGCTGATCATCTCGCTTGAGCTTTCAAACGGCTTTCCGAATCGACAAGAAAAGTGGAAGCAGCAACAACCCGCTCGCCCGGTTGAACCCCTTTCAAGATCTCGACCGTATCGGAGGTACGCTGTCCCGTTTGGACTTCCCGAGGCTCGAAGACGCCTCCGCCGTGCTCGACATATATGCGCGTGTGCGCTCCGGAATCGATTACAGCATCCAGCGGCACCGTAACGGCGGGAGTGAGGCGTACAGGTAATTCAACGTCAACCTTCATTTGGGGGCGAAGAATCGTTCTGGGATTGTTGACCTCCAGACGGAGCTCGACCGTGCCGCTGCCGAGATTAGATTGCGGCAGGCTGTCGGCAATGCGCGCGGGCAAACGGCGTCCGTCGTCTCTCAAAATGACCTGCGCCGGTCCGCCTGGATGCAGGTACGGAGCATCTTGTTCGTAAATCTCTGCCTCCACCCACACCCGGCTCAAATCCGCAATCTGATAAAACGTCATATCCCGCCCGAAATGTTGTCCGGGAGAAACGTTGCGGGCCAAAATGACTCCGCTGACCGGCGCGATAATATCAATGCTTTCGGGAAGCTGACGGGTCGCGGCCACGCGCTTGATCTGCAAATCGCTCATGCCCAAGTTACGCAGGCGGTCGGTGTAGTTCTGAATGCTCCGCGCCCCTTCGTTTGTGACAGCGCCCGGCACGCGCTCATTCGCGGCCAGGAATCCCGAAGCGGCCGCTATGAAATCGGGGGCATAATAAGCTGCAAGCTTCTGGTCTTTCGCAACAACAGTTCCCACCGAGTCGCCGCCTGTTTCGCGAATGAACCCGTCCACGCCGGAGTTGATGGCGTACACTCGCGTATCTTCCGGAAGCACGCGGCCCACGGCGCGAATTGTGCGAGCCCCTGCGCTTTTCTCGACCGTGGCAAGCCGGATTCCCACCAGTTGCTGCGTTGCTTCATCAATGCTGACTGCTCCTCCGGAATGTCCGGTGGACTCTGAAGAGGGCGTCGCATTTTCGGTCTTTCCGGCATAGACCGGCTCTAACTGCATTCCGCAATCGGGGGCCGTACCAGGCTTGTCGGACTTGTAGGACGGGTGCATGGGGTCCACGTAGTACAAAACGTGGCGCTTTGTTTCAATACCCTCTGTTTGCGAAGTCTGATGATGTGGTCCAAGTCGGTATGCCAAGGCCACGGTAGCAATGAACAAGATTGCAAGACTGATGATTCGCATCTCCGTTCTCCCTCCAGCAAGGCGCTACGATTCTTGCGCTATTGCACGCAGCGCTCCAAGATCGCAAATGGTAACAGCTTCACGGCTTGGCTTGACCATACCGCAGGCTTCCCAAGCTGAGAGTAACCGACTTACCGTAAACAACGTCGTGCCGGTCATTTGAGCCAATTCCTCTCGCGAGAGACCGAGTTCGACTCCGTCTTCAGTGGGGCGCCCAATTTTCTCTTGGAGTCTCAGCAACTGGTTAGCGACACGCGGGCCAACTCTCTCCGTCGCCACTTCGCGGAAGCGCTCCTCAAGCTCCAACAAGCTCTCGCACAAAATGCCGACCATGTTCCGCTGCAGCACCGGAAAGCGTTCGGCCAAGGTTTTGAAAACGCGCGCTTCCCAGACGAGCGCGCGGCAGGAGCGGAACGCTTGCGCCGTAGTATCGTACCGGCCAGTCGACAGCAGGTTCATGGCGCCCAAAACATCGCCCGGCGTGCCCAGCCTCAAAATGACCTCCGCGCCGCTCCGGCTAATGTGAGTGACTTTCACGTATCCCGACGTGAGCAGCAGAACTTGATTTACTGCGTCACCTCCGAGATACAGCATTTCTCCCCGTGCAAACGTTCTACTACGCGCGGCTGCGGATATGGCCGCATAGTCTGCCGGTAGAATGCCGGAAAACAACGGCGGCAATTCCACGACTGCAGATGAGAATTGCTGAGAGAATGGAACTTTTCGTTCCGCAGTAAACTGCTGCGCAACACTGGACATCTAAACTTCTCCGGATGATGCATCGTGACATCTAGCAGAGTTACCTGTCAATATGTACCTATTACCAGAAACACATGAGACAGTACCTATTAGCAAACACAATAGTATTTTTTTGAAAGACCGCTGGATAGTTTTGCACTTATACTAATCGCGTCATTTAAAAAAATAATATGTGATCAGATTAAGCCGAAAAAATGCATCTGTTCATCCAAAGCGAGCTGCAAGAACGTATTACAACTATTTGCGCTAGAGCAAATAAAGATTTCGGCAGTGCAGTCACAATGAGAATTCTCTTACAAACAAATTCGGATTAAGTCTGAAGATACTCATGGAAGCTCTATGTTTATGCGTCAATGGCTGACAATGCTGATGGTTTTGGCCGCGCTCAGTCTGCCTGCTTACGCGGACCGAGCTAAAAGCACTTACGACCAAGGAGTTCATGCGGAACAGCGTAGAGACTTCGATGCCGCTTATGGGTATTTCAAGGAGGCTTTTACTCTCGCTCCCAACAATGCAAAGTACGTTGCTGCCTATACTCGTATGCGCTTCAATGCTGCCGCTCAGCACATTCGCACCGGCCAGTTACTGCGTAACGCAGGAGCTATGAAAGACGCACTTACTGAATTTCAGCGCGCGGTAGATATTGACAGTTCCAGTTTTATTGCGCAGCAGGAACTGCGGCGTACAGCGGACATGATGCGTCGGCAGGAGCAGCGGAAGTCAGAACCGGTTGCCAAGCCACTCGTTGCCAAGGCGTCTGAAGATATCAACCCACCGGTGGAGCTACAGCCGATTTCAAACGCTCCGATCACCATGTATATGACCGCCAACGCGGACGTAGCCTATAAAACCATTGGCAAGCTGGCGGGATTCAATGTGTTGTTTGATCCGGACTACAAGCCTCAAAAAATTACGGTTGACCTCACGAACGTGACGCTGCGGGATGCGCTGGACATGATTCGCCTGCAATCGAAGACCTTTTGGCGGCCTGTGCTGCCGAACGTGATTTTTGTCTCCGCAGATAATTCTGCCAAGCGCAAAGAGTTGGAACAGAACGTCATGAAGACGTTTTATCTGCGGAATACCGAGACTCCGAACGAATTGCAGGAGGCAGCCAACGTCGTGCGCCAAATGCTCGATCTTAACCGTGTGCAACTGGTGCAGGCGCAAGACGCCCTGATTCTGCGCGGCACGCCGGACCAGATGGTGCTGGCAGAAAAGCTGCTGGCCGACTATGATAAGCCCAGGTCCGAGGTCGTCATCGATATCGCAGTCATGCAGGTCAGCCGCGACCGCCTGCGCACATTGGGAAATACCGTACCCACCTCGTTCAGTGTTACTCCCGTCCCGACTATTTCCGCCACAAACAGCGGCGGCAGCAATGGTACCGGCACTAGCGGGAGCAGCGGAACGGCGGGCACTTCCGGCGCATTTACTTTCAATTCCATAAAAAACCTGGG
Organism: Acidobacteriaceae bacterium; assembly: GCA_019239585.1. Classification (GTDB taxonomy): domain Bacteria; phylum Acidobacteriota; class Terriglobia; order Bryobacterales; family Bryobacteraceae; genus Bog-105. The sequence continues at coordinate 113 of JAFAZU010000344.1, read as the reverse complement.
CTCGGGCAACAATTGGCTTGTTGGTCTTCCTGGAACGACTTTCTCGCTTCTCTCAACAGACAGCAATACGAAACTGCTCCAGAACCCTGAAATTCGAGCTTTGAGTAACGAAA
>JAFAZU010000215.1 GCA_019239585.1 Acidobacteriaceae bacterium | reverse complement strand
GGGAACTGCAGCAGATTCTATCTTAGGTGACGTGCGCTCAAGCCCGGCAGTAGTTAACTCATTGCGGGAAAAATCATACTGAAATCGTTCGATGATCTCCTTCTTGCGATCCATAAAGTAAATGTCATCGCAAAGAAAAAGATGAAGAGTTTTTTGATCCTCACGCGGGAGCCGTAGCTTGATTGGATCGAACTGCAACAACAGGTCGTAGCCAAACGCTCCAATTAAAGCTAGGCGGGAATCATCAGGATGCCGGAACTCCCCCACCAGCGCACGCAGCAAGGAAAATGGTGAAGGCTGCTTGCTTCGCTCCTCTTCGGGGAACTTATCCGCAAGCGGCTTTAATTGCAGCAGCAACGCATGTCTTTTGAACAGAGATGCTGTCCAGTGTGGATGATCCCAAACCAAAGGTTTCAGCAATCCAATCAGCACCTGACCACGTACATTTAATGCTCGAATTGAAACCGTCCGCTCATGCCCAACGATCTCCAGACAAGGTGCAACGCACGCCACATCCCAACGTGAATAGCGCCCCGGATACTCGTAACCCGACGAAAGGTAAACACCACGCTCTGTGTCCAGCTCTTTCAGCAGCTTATCGAGTCCGCGCGCAAACGGAATTTTAGAACTGGTGCGGGTAACAACAATTCCGTGCGGAGTGGTATAGCTTAAGGGCTGCATGAACGAACTTTAACAGACTAAATCGTCGCGGGTCACTTCAATACCACCGAGCCGCCCCAACATCGCCAGCGCTACCGAATCCACGCGGAAAAACTCCTGAGCAATCATCTGCACTTCCTCACGGGTCACGGAATCGATGCTATCGATCATTTCATCCAGCGACATGAAGCGATCGAAGTAAAGTTCCTGGCGCGCCAGATTCGACATACGGCTCGACGTGGATTCCAAGCTCAGCATCAGAGAGCCTTTAAGGTGATCTTTCGCGCGCTGCAACTCGTCCACGCCGATAAACTCATCCTTCAACTGCCGGAACTCCTGCAAAATGGAGCTCACAACTTGCTTGGCGGTTTCAATAGCCGTCCCCGCATAGACTGTGAGGCAGCCCGTATCGCTGAACAGATTCAGCTCGGAATAAACCGCATACGCCAAGCCTTGCTTCTCACGGATATTTTGAAAAAGCCGCGAACTCATTCCTCCGCCCAGCACCGTATTAAGAACATACAGCGGAAAACGCAACTCGTGGGCCAGCGGATAAGCAGGAACACCTGCCGCGATATGGACCTGTTCCAGGGACTCCTTCTTTTTCATAATAAGCGGAGCATACGTTTTCGGGGCCTTATCTATTGGTATGGACCCGCGTTCCCGCAGACCTGAAAATTTTTCTTCCACCAGACTCACAATGTCGTCGTGGTCTAAATTGCCGGCGGCGGTAATCAGAATGTTTTTGGGGGAATAAACACGGTCATAAAAATCGAGCAGCATCTCCTGCCCAAACTTTTTGACCGTTTCCTTCGTGCCCAGGATCGGCTTTCCTAAACCATGACCTTTCCAAAAATTGCCGATAAACGCCTCATGGAGAACAAATTCAGGCTGGTCCGCCTCCATCTTGATTTCTTCCAGAATGACGCTCTTTTCCTTTTCAATGTCTTCCGGGCGAAAAAGCGGGTTCAAAACCAGATCGGCGAGCACGTCCAAAGCAATCGGCAGATGCTGGTCCAGAACTTTTGTATTGAAACTCACTAATTCCTTGCTGGTAAACGCATCCAAACCGCCGCCAACTGAATCTACTGAACGGGCGATCTCTTCCGCAGACCGGTGCTTTGTGCCTTTGAACACCATGTGCTCAATAAAGTGCGAAAGACCATTCTCCGGCCCCTGCTCCACGCGGGAGCCGGAACCGACCCAGATGCCGAGCGAGACAGAGCGAACATATGGCATCGCCTCCGTTACGATTCGGATTCCGTTCGGTAGCGTAGCCCGCTCAATCTCACGGACATGGGGGAGAGCTAAAACCATATGAATATGCCTTTCCGAGTGTACGAAGGTACACTAAAGTCAAATGCAGCAAGTACTTGAGGGCCAAACACTGGTCGGAATGGAACTTGCCGACCTGCAACACCTGCTCGGCCCAGCACAACCGAAATTCCGCGCCCGGCAGTTATATGACGCACTGTACCGGAAACAAGTGGCGAATTTGTCGGAAATTTCCACTTTGCCCCAAATCCTTCGTGATCAACTACTTACAAAAGGATCAATGGGACTGCCAGCGCTTGAACGCCGCTTTGATTCAAACGACGGAACGCGACGATACCTGCTTAGATTAAATGATAACCGAACGGTAGAAACGGTTTTGATGCCCGAAACCAGCCGGGACACAGTTTGCATCTCCAGCCAGGTTGGATGCCCAGTAGATTGCCGTTTCTGCCTTACTGCCTTAATGGGCCTGGAACGCAACCTGACAGCAGGTGAAATTGTGGGCCAAGTGCTCTATGTGGC
>JAFAZU010000138.1 GCA_019239585.1 Acidobacteriaceae bacterium | reverse complement strand
TTCCGCCTCTTGTTGCTTCTTACGCTCGGCCTGCAATTCCTTCAGTTCCTGCAGATCCTGACGGTACTGGCGGCGTAGGCGGCTTTCGTGCAGATGCAGATCCTTGAAGTGCTTGGCGTCGGCCATCAGGATATGCGCGTCGAGCAGCATCGTGCGTATCTCTTCGTCCGCTTCCTCCGTGAATAGATCGGCATAGCGCATCCGGCCTAAGGCGAAGAGCCCGGTTTCCAAGTTGGGAATACGATCCAAGCGCCATTGCGTATCGGCGAGACTTTGGACCAAGTGGGTTTCCTGGTCACCCACGGGCTGGAACTCTTTTCGAAAGCGCTCAATGTGGGCTTCATAGGCCGCAACCTCGTCAGTGGGCAGCAGGACCGTGCGCCCGGTCAGGCCAGTTTTCACGGCGTTCAGAGAGGATTTCGCTTTTCCGGCGTCGGTGCGCGGACCCGTACTCAGTTGCGCATTGGCACGATTGGCGGCGAGACGGCGCTCGCTGGGCAGAGAGGCAGAAGCAAGGGCGGACATAGAGTTGTCTGGAAGCAGGAGCTTACCATACGAAATGGCGAAACGGAGCCGTTCCGGGCGGGTAAAAAGAGGTAAACAGCGGATAAGAAGAGAGTTAATCGGGAAAAATAAATTTCCCCAACGCGTGACCGGCTCCCGCCATCTGGCACCTGGAAATTGCATGCCCGGGACAATCTGCGCTGGGCTGATCCGTCATTCGATGACTCCGGCTGGAGCTGGTCGAAGTTCCTCTGATACGAGCGGTTCAGCTAAACGGTCACCAAGCAAATACAACGCCGTATTTGTGTCAAATAGCCTTCTCACGACCATTCATCACGGATACGGTTTTGATATTCCAAAGGCTCTTCCATTAAACGCAAAACGCCTCTGTACGAGTTCAAATCAGATACTTTAGGCGTTTGCTTGAGAGCTAACGCTTGCTCGATTTTTAACCAGTCCTCGTAATCGATTTGCACTGCTACTGGTTGGAGGTGTTCATCGGTTACTAATTTTTTATGGATTTCCACCGGTTTACCTCTCTTCACTTTATCGACAAGCTGAAGACGCCCACGCGCTCATCACTCATGGCAGCAGGTTAGCCTATGGCAATAGGAGGTCCATGCGCTATCTCTGGCTGTTCTGCCTGTCAGCCCCGCTGTGGGGACAGACTCTTGATCTGTCCCGTTTCCAGAACGGTTCAACCAGTCTTGCGGGTCTATGGAAATTCCATGCCGGTGATGATCCGCGCTGGGCCAATCCAAATTTTGACGATTCCAGCTGGAAGTTGGTCAAAGTTCCTTCAAGTCTTGACAAGCAGGGTTATCCCAACTTTTCCGGGTATGGCTGGTATCGGCGGGAACTGCGAATGAATGCTGCTATTGCCGCCCAGGATCTGCAATTAATTATCGGCTCAGGGTTCGGGGCCTATGAAGTTTACGCCAATGGCAATAGGATTGGCCGCTTGGGCTCCTTTCCACCGGAAGAACGCCTCTACTACCTTGGTCGGTCCATGTCCTTCGTCGTGCCCAAAATCCGGAGGTCGGGCCAGAATCGGCTGGTGCTTGCCTTCCGGTTCTGGGTACCTGTCCGCTTTGCTCCTCCTAACATGGGTGGTCTCAATTCTAGTCCGATCGAGATCGGCACCGCTTCCGTGATTGAGAACATGTTAGCTGCCGAGAAGCGCCGTCAAATGCTGAGTTGGTTACCGGCCGCGCTGGTCAATGGCATCATGATGATTTTAGCTGTCATTCTGCTGGCTATCTACTCGTTTGATCGGCGCCCGGAATACCTGCTGCTTGGATTGCGGTTTGCGGCGAACGCGTTTGTGTTAGTTGTTATCTGGCTCGTGTTCGACACATTTTTATTGACGATAGGACAAGCTGGCATTATTGCATCACTGCTTGAGTGCTTTGCAACGTTTTTTGCTGTTTATGGCATCTGGTCCTTGCTCGAAGTACCGGTGGGACGCTGGGCCAAGATGTTCCTGTTTGCTTATATTGCGTTTGGCTTGAGCGGAGCCTGGGCATTCCAGCGGGGCGCGGCTAGTACACTTACTTTGGGCTCCATAGCTTCCGCAATCGACATTTGCCTCTCCTTTACCATTGTGATTTTTATTCTCCGGCGGAGCCCGAACATTCCTGAACAGACGCGCTGGCTGGCGGCTTCTTTTGTGCCTTACTATTTAATTACGGCGCTCAGGAATACCCCCGTTGTCGTTCCAGCACTGGCACGGCTAATCAACCCCGAGTTTATGCAGTTACTTCTAAGCACCGTTTCTGTAGTGACGGCGGTGGCGTTCGGTTATTTCTTACTGCGCCGCTTTGGAGCAGCACGGGCCGAGCAAGAGCGTCTGCACACCGAACTGGAAACGGCTCGCCAGGTACAGCTTCTGATGCTGCCCTCGCAATCCGTTACCATTCCAAACTTACGAGTGGAAACGGTGTACTTACCAGCCCAGGAGGTGGGCGGCGACTTCTTCCAAATCGCACAAACGAGAGATGGTTCGTTGCTGATAGTGATCGGCGATGTGAGCGGAAAGGGTTTGAAAGCGGCTCTGACCGTGAGTTTAATTGTTGGTCTCTGGCAGGAGGTGATCGACGGCTCGGAACATTCACCAAGACACGTGTTGTCCTGGTTGAACGAGCAGTTACTCCGTCGTGTCCACGAAGGATTTGTCACTTGTCTTTGCGTGCGGCTGAGCACCGATGGCTCGCTCACGGTTGCCAACGCCGGGCACCTCGCCCCGTTCGTGAACGGTCAGGAGTTGGTGACAGACAACGGACTGCCACTGGGGATCAGTGCCGAGGCAGAGTATAACGAAACACAGCACGTCCTCGCGCCGGAAGACACGCTCACGTTGATTTCGGATGGCGTAGTAGAAGCGCGGGACAAGACCCGAAAACTGTTCGGCTTCGAGCGCCTGCAGCAGGCTCTTTCCCAACACCTCGAAGCCGATGCCATCGCCCGCTCCGCCCAGCAGTTTGGACAGGAGGACGATATTACGGTGATCTCGATTTCCCGGCAGCCTGCAGCAGTCAAGCCGCTGCCGCAGGCTGCGCCGATGTCAGTCTCTTCTCCTATTTCCAGTTAGTAGCGCAACGAGATAGTAATCAGCCGCAGGGTTGTTCTTTACAGCCGCCCAATGTTCAAAAGCACGTTGTGCTTGCTTAACTCTTCCCCGCACTCCGGCACGAGTAAATCGGGCTGCATAACTATAATCGGCTCGGTGGCGTTCCGCTTGCAAAATGGTAAATGCTAGCGCAACCTTTTGCAGATCTGAAGGAATGGCAACATTGTTATCGTCAAAACCCTGCCAGTTGGACTTCTGAAAGGCTTTGGAAGCTTTATCCATATTGGTATGTTCAAACGCCCGCGCGAGACCGATACGGGAATCCTTGTGACCGCTCCAGCGTTTTGTGGCTTCCTCAATTAAAAGATGGAATAACGCATAATAGGCTGTCGAGATTGCCCGTCTCAGACTGGCCTGCTTGGGCTTTCTCCGTTCTCTACGTGACAGGTGATCCGCCAAGTCCAGGAGATCTTGGCTCAGTCCCATTCCGGTTCTTTCAATTCAGCCTGCTCGGACTGGCTTCGAAAATTGAAATAGGGATAACGATCCGCCTCCGGCAAGCCCAGTTTTTCAACTAGTTCGTCCATGACACGTCCCGTCACGTCGCCAAGCCGATCATCATCATCAGCGACGGTATCCGGGAGGAGAATGCGAAAGTGAATAGCGGGATCTCCCACCCAATCGGTATCGAGATCGTACCGGATCTTAACAATGTCGTTGCCGAAGTGCTGCTTCACTTCTTCGATCTGGTTTTCTATCCACTTTCGGTCATTAGGCGTAGCAGCTGAGATAGTCATAAGCGATCCCCTTACCAGGGTAGCGTGGAAGCAGAGCAAGGGCCAAAAGTGTAGACAATCTATACTGATGAGTGTAGAATCTCTACATGCGAGAGCGATACAAGAACCGGATCGAACTTCTGCAAGGTACCCTCGACCTGATGATTTTGCAAACTCTGCAATGGGGTCAGCAGCACGGCTATGGCATCGCCAATGCTATACAGGCCAACTCGGGAGAGGTTTTGAGGGTGGAAACAGGGTCGCTCTATCCGGCGCTTCACCGGTTGGAACGGCAAGGCTGGATCAAATCCGCATGGAAACCGACGGAGGCGGGACAACGCGCCAAATTCTACCGGCTCACCGCCGCAGGGAAACGGCAATTGACCGCTGAGCGCAGCCGCTGGGACCAATTAGTCGGAGCGATGGCAGGCGTACTGAATCCAAGAGAAAGCCAAAGTTAAGGAGGTCCAATGAACTTCGGACGCTGGTTCAAAACACGGCAGCAACGCAGGGAAGAACTGCACGAGGAGATAGAGTCTCACCTGCGTATGGCTACGCAAGATTCGCAGGAGCGCGGTGAACCGGACTCTCCCTCACGCGTGCGCCGGAACTTCGGGAACGTCACGTCCGTTGAAGAGATCACGCAGGAGATGTGGGGCTGGACTAGTTTGGAGCGGCTCGGCCAGGACTTGCGTTACGCTTTGCGCCAGTTACGAAAAGGTCCTGGGTTTACAGCAATAGTTATCCTGACGCTCGCTATCGGCATCGGCGCAAATACCGCCGTGTTCAGCATCTTCAATGCCGTATTACTTTCCAAACCGCCCTACCGAGACCCCCGAAGGCTGGTTGTTATTAAACAGATGTACCCTACGATGGGCACTGTCAGACTTAATACCTCACCGGCAGAGTATCTGGACTACCGGGACAAAAATCGTATCTTTACATCTTTAGCTGGATATAACCAGGGAAGTTATGACCTGACCGGCAGTAGAACACCGGAGCGCATTGAAGGAATACGCGCCACCAGCAACTTTTTTGCAACTCTAGGCGTCACCCCCCAACTAGGTCGAGTGTTTACCCCCTCCGAAGATCGTCGCGGTGCAGCCAACGTAGCAGTGCTGAGTTATGCGTTCTGGCAAAGAGATTATAGTGGCAGCGCGAAGGTCCTTGGTTCCGCTCTTCGTTTAAATGAGAAACTCTATACGGTTATCGGCGTCATGCCGCCCGGTTTTGAGTTTC
>JAFAZU010000105.1 GCA_019239585.1 Acidobacteriaceae bacterium | reverse complement strand
CAGGTCATAGTGGGTTCTGCCGTTCGCATCCCGTTCAGCAGATAACACCTCCGGCGCTGGGCCATCACCCAAATCGAAGTAGCGCGACAACCCGCTTTCCGGCGTCAGATGCGGCTCCCGCGCCCACAGCTCATAATTCTTCTGAACAAGCGGCAGAGCTTCTTCTAAATACCGTTTGTCTTTACTCTTTCGATAAACAATCATGACCATCTGCGTGAGAAACGGAGGCTGCGACCTGCTCATATAATAGGTGCGGTTTGCATTGAGAACCCGCCCGTAATTTTCCACTTCGAACAGAAAGTTGTCGGCCATGTTCTTAGCCAATTGCTTCTCGCCATCACGGTCCAATCCAACTTGAATAAAGTAGCTGTCCCATCCGTACATCTCGTTGAAGCGCCCGCCCGGCACCACGTAGGGATGCGGCAGGTAGAGCAAGCCTTGCGTTTGCAGCGTATCGAGATCCTTCGGTAGCGGAACCAGTTTGATTGTTTTAAATCCCGCAGCGGGCATCTCGCGGCGCAAAGCTTCTTCCACTAGCTGCACATCGGCGCTTTGTGGAACGTAAACCGGCCAGCGCCCATCCGGACCCGGCTTAAACTTTGGGTCTACTGCAGCCGTCGCTAAATTCTTATTCGACCGCGTCAGCGTTGTCCAGGTTTCTTTCACATACTCAAGGATCGATGTTGTATGCGCCTTTGGTGACGGCACTTGTCCGCCAACAACCACCGCCAGAACCGCGCTTGCGCATACCGCCCCTAAAACTCGTCGCATGTTTCGCACCGTCTCACCATTACCAAGTAAACGTCACTGTTTTGCTTTGATAACCGTTGCCGTCCGGCAATTGCAGATGAAGCTTTCCGCCGCGTATCTCAGCCCCTTGTGCGGAAATATGGGGCCGGTTCAGCCGGATCGGAAGATCAAAGCTTGTGTTCCCTAAACCCTCAAAAGCGACCGTAGCCTGCCGTGCTCCAAATTTCGCATTCATTACCTTAAGCTGTCCCGTGGTTGAACCCTGTTCCGGCGCAACCGCAGGAATGGACAACTCTATCGGCGGCAACGGCAATCGCAGCGTGTGCGTGCCAGCTGCCAGGGAGCTGCAAGGAGCTTCAAGCTCATTCGGGCCTTGTAAGCAGAATGCCTCTCGTCCCTTCGCCTGGACCAGGAGATTTCCTTCCTGGCGCTGATAGCTGAGATCCACGGAGCTATTGCCGAGCGGGACATTTTTCAAAGCAGCTCCGTCCCACTCCGCAGGCAGTTGCGGCGCGACCCGCAGAATATGGTGCAGCGCGTCCCAATCCAGCCCAAACAAGCCGCGCAGGAGCGGCGAGATCACCATCGCCGACGACCACATCTGGTGCGAGCTGCTTCGGCCAAGCGGCTGATAGAAATCCCCTGACAATAGCTCCGTCACTGACCCCAGGTCCTGCGCCCAGGTCAGATTGGCGTTGTGCATCAGGTGGGCGTAACCGGAGAGTGGACGTCCGGCACGATACTCCGCTAACGAAACCCAGCCCGTGAACAACGGCCAAATCGACCCTTGATGATAACTGATCGGATCATAAAATGGAGTCTTATTGCTGATATCCCGCGTACCCCAATCGGCTGAAAATTCGCTTGAGGCCCAGCGCGTCAGCATCGGTCCTGCCTGTTTCAGCGCCAGTGTGCCATCCCACCAGGCCACAGCCGGGTAGATGCTCGCCGTATTGTCCTTCGATCCGTCTCCATTCAGGCTGAAGGCATAAAACTGTTTTGTCTTGTCAAAGTATTCTGCTTCGATTTTGTCGCGGATACCGCTCGCCTCTTTTCGGGCTGTATTGGACAATTCACTGTCGCCTATAACATCCGCAAGACGCGACATTGCCTCCGCTGCCTGCTGATGCAACGTCGCCAGATAGATCTCTTGATATGGCATTCCTTGCGGCCAGGACTCCACCCAACCGGTTCCCTGCGTATTGTTATAGATTCCGTCGCTCGACCGATGCGCTTGCATAAAGCTGTAAGCTTTCCGGGCGGTCTCGACATTCGCTTTTAAATAGTTAGTGTCGCCGCTTATCTTGACGTAGTCCCACATCGCCATAATCAGCAGCGGCGCAGAATCAGCGGCGGCATAGAAATAAGGAGTGGACTTCCAATCGATAGCGTCTGCGCTTTGTGAAAACTCGTGCATGATCTTGCCGTCCGCTCGTTGCCGCTTGATTAAGAAGTCCAGAGCCCGCCGCGTCAGCGCAAAGTCTCCATAGCTGTTGATCGCATAAGTGGTCCAGAGCGTATCTC
>JAFAZU010000720.1 GCA_019239585.1 Acidobacteriaceae bacterium | reverse complement strand
GGCATGAATACGTCGCTTGCCGCGCTCGATAAACTTGAAATGCTTGACCGCGTTCGTGACATAGATCTTTTCTCGGTCCAGACCTGACTCCTGCATGGCCCGATTTAATAGACGACCTGCCGGGCCGATAAACGGATGACCTTTGGTATCTTCCTCGTCGCCAGGCTGCTCGCCGATCATCACCACTTTCGCGTCGCGCGGCCCTTCGCCGAAAACAACTTGCGTGGCGTGCTGATACAGATCGCATCCCCGGCAGCCGGGCGCAGCCGCCCGCAGTTCGTCTAAATTTTCGGTTGCCGGTACAAACGGCATGGCAGAAGATTTCTGACTTTTTGACATGTCAATCACTCTTAAATCAGCCTGAGCTAGCAGGGTAGGGATCACTTGTGTTTCCGGCAGCGTCGTCCAATGTCGGAGAGGCATTTCTGCCTTCATGGCTTTGATTTTTACGCGGGCCGGATTAAAAATGGAGGCATAATAATCGCGCCATAAGTCCTCTAACCCATCTTCGGATGGCGCTTGTGATCTGGGCACTCCCGGCCCGAAGGTAAGTTGATCCAAGTCCCAATGCGCACTGCGATCAGGCGTCAAAATGGACCAGCGCATAGGGGCGAAACGGTCGGCAAACCATGGCGCATTTGCCTCTACAATGTAATGATCCGGTTTGTGCCAGGCAATAAACTGCTCCGGGTCGGGACCTGTTACACGACGGAAGCGCACAAAGGCTCTCATTTTGTGGATATCGCGACCGATCGCCTTTTGCATTAGCGTCAGTTTACGTACATCGTCATCGATGTCAATTTTCAGCAGGTTGCGCTCACCATGCGTGAGCCGGTACAGGACGCGATACAAGAGCGCCCAGCGGTCTTCGTCGCGGTGCATCGCCACGACCTTTGCAACATCAAGGAACTCTTTAGGAACGGTAGCAGGTATGCGAGCTGTATCCTCACCGATCGGTTCCGTAAACAAACCCGGCGACCATAACACCTGGTCCGGCGCAACGTTTTGAACGAGAAGACTTCTGGCGGCTGCCCGCCAGCTTGCGAAATTTTCGGCAGTGACGGAGGTCATAGTTCGCCCGACCGGGCCGTTTCGGCGATTTCAAATAAGGTTAACTGTTCTTGTGGCGTTACAAACTGCTGCGGAAGTTTCGTGTTGTCAATCTGCCGATTAGCGGGATTGCTATCCGCCGTCACAATGAAAGGCTGCGATTTCTTAACTGAAATTTTCAGCTTCGCCAAATCAGCCAGTGTTAGAGCACGGTAACGCCGCACGTTCAAAATTCGATGGACGTTGCGAACGCCAAAACCGGGAACTCGCAATAACGCCCCTTTACCCGCCTTGTTCACATCGACTGGAAAGAACTCCCGATGACGCAGCGCCCAAGCCAGTTTCGGATCTTTATCGAGCGGCAGATTGCGATCGGCCTCGGTTGTTAACTCATCGGCAGAAAAACCATAAAAGCGCATGAGCCAGTCCGCTTGATAAAGGCGATGCTCACGGACGAGCGGGATCTTTTTCAACGGCAGCGTAGGATCGGCATGGGGAATGGGGCTAAACGCCGAATAATAAGCGCGGCGGAGCCCATAATTTTTATATAAGCTGGCTGATTTCTCCAGCAACACAGCATCCGGCGCATCCGTTGCCCCGACAATAAACTGGGTGCTCTGACCGGCAGGCGCAAAACGCGGGCTCTCGCCGTTACGACGCGTTTGGTCCTTCGCCTCCAGAATGCCGTGAGCAATCTGTCGCATGGACCGCTCAATTTCTGTGTGGCTTTTCGCTGGCGCCAATTGCGCCAGATCGCTGTCCCGCGCCAGTTCCATATTGGCGCTTAGACGGTCTGCCCACTGTCCCGCTGCGTGCATCAGCTCTTCCGAAGCGCCCGGCACAGCTTTCAAATGGATGTATCCGCCGAAACCATGCTCCACACGCAGTCCCTGGGCGACGCGCACCAACTGCTCCATCGTGTAGTCCGGGCTTTGAATGACACCCGAACTCAGAAACAACCCCTCGATATAGTTGCGTTTGTAAAACTCCAGTGTTAAAAAGACAACTTCTTCGGGGGTGAAGCGTGCCCGTTTGGTCTCGCTCGAAATCCGGTTGACACAGTAGCTGCAATCATAAATACAATAGTTGGTCAGCAGCAGCTTTAGCAGAGAAACACAACGTCCATCCGGCGTAAAGCTATGGCAGATGCCCATGCCGTCGGTATTACCAAGACCGCCCGGAACCGCGGCCCGCCGTGAACCGCTGCTGGCGCATGAGGCGTCGTACTTTGCCGCATCGGCCAGCACCCGCAGCTTTTGCCTGATCTCCACAGTCTCTGTTTTT
>JAFAZU010000621.1 GCA_019239585.1 Acidobacteriaceae bacterium | reverse complement strand
AAAAAGGCGAAAGTATGGCGAATACAACAACTTACAAGAAAAATCTTCGAGAAATCTATTGAAAACAAATCACGCCCGTGAGACTATCTTTGCAGGGTCCTAGTGGACGAAAGTGGACGAAAGTGGTAAGGACACACTGGTAGCGATGATAGTGGCGAGCGTTAAGGAGTCGTGGAACCGTCTGATCAACCAACTCCCGCGGTGGCTGTAGAGGCCCCTCGTGGCACGCTCAGCGGACGCGTAGACGAAAAAGGCCGCCTGAAACTCCCAACCGCTTTAGTCCAATATTTGGAGGCAATCGGAGAACACAAAGTATTCATCACGACGCTCAATTTATCAACAGCTCTAATTTACCCTATTTCGGCGTGGCGCGAAACAGAAAAAATGCTACAAGAGTCCGGAGAGGACGCTGAATCGCGCTCGGACCTGGCGTTTGTCGCCAATCATTATGGCGAAGACAGCGAGATCGATGCTCAAGGAAGAGTTTTAATTCCAACAACTTTGCGGCGAGACCTCGAACTGGAAAAGGACGATGTTCATCTGCTCTTTTACAAAGGGCGGATTGAAGTTTTCGGCAGCAAAATTTATCAGCAACGACTGGATCAGGCCAAGTCGGGCCTTGTGGAAAAGCTGAGGACACTCGAGAAAAGGGGCCTTCGTTAAGCACCCCACAGTCATGGAAGAGTCCAGCGGCGCTGGAAATCCGAGGCATTATTCCGTACTGCTCAACGAATCGCTTGAGTACCTCGCGGTTCGGCCTGACGGAATATACGTAGATTTAACAGCGGGTCTGGGAGGGCATACAAGGGCAATTGCCCAACGGTTAACAAGTGGTCTTTTACTGGCCTGTGACCGGGATGCCGAATCGCTGAGATTAGCCGCTGTCCATGCCGAAACCTACCGGGAACGCATCCGTTTCTTTCATGGTGCCTTTTCCGATCTGCCGAAAGCGCTGGAGCGATACGGGATTCCGGCAGTAGATGGCGTCCTGGCCGATTTAGGGGTCAGCCGATTTCAGTTGAGCAGTGCGGAGCGCGGGTTTTCTTTGATGGCAGACGGGCCCTTGGATATGCGTATGAATCGCAGCGAAGGCGTTACTGCAGCGGATCTTGTGAACGAATTGCCTGAAAAGGCGCTCGCCGATTTGATCTATCAGCTCGGTGAAGAAAGGAGGTCGCGAAGAATCTCCAGAGCAATCGTTCGTGCGCGGCCCATTCTGACGACTGGCCGCTTAGCGAAGGTCGTCGAAGAAGCCGTGCCGCGAACGGGGAGACTCCATCCGGCGACCCAAACTTTTATGGCGTTGCGGTTGGAGGTCAACCGTGAACTGGAGGAATTGGATCGAATGCTTCGAATCGTACCGGCCTGCTTGCGGTCCCGTGGGCGCTGGGTGGTGCTGACATTCATGTCGCTCGAAGATCGCAAAGTGAAAGAAGCATTTCGTTCGTTAGCGCACGCCGGAAAGGCCAAACTGCTGACGAAACACGTGGTAAGGCCGAGGGCGGAAGAAGTTGAAGAAAATACGGCGTCGCGCAGTGCAAAACTACGGGCGCTGGAGTGGATTTAGAAAGAAGAAGAAATCATGGCAACACTGGCAAGCTTTGTCAATCGTTTTGTGGGAGTGCGGGCGTTAACCGATGTGCCGCCAGCAGCCTGGACGCGCGAGGAAACTCCGCGTCTGCGTCCGATCGCAAACGAAGATGTTTATCTTTTTGTGAAGCGTATCGATAACAGCACTGTGGTGCGGGCTGCCGACCCAGTTGCCAGACGTGCGCGCAGCCGTACAGTCGCAACCGGCTTCGTTGCTGCCCTGCTGGTCATTGCCGGTTTGTTACCCGCCGCCTATAACACGATGGCTGGTTTTACCTTACAGGATTTGCGGCAGGAACAGGCCAAGCTGAAGCAGCAGGAAGCTCAACTGGACCTGGAACAGGCCAAGCTTTTGAGCCCTGATCGCTTGGAGAAGCTTGCCAAATCGCTCAAAATGGTGGAACCCGACCCGACCCAAGTACACATCCTCGAGGGCAGAAACAAGACTGAAGCCCGTAACCTGGTCCCGCTCGGGACAAAAGGAGTTAGTGTCCGATAAAGGAAACGGAGCCGGGAACGAAGTGACCGGTATATTTTGCCCCGGTTCTATCGATACCGTGGTCGTGAGAAATGAATAAACCAGCGCCAGGAGAATGCGCTAACCGCTCAACCGACAGATTGTTCATTCTCATGCTCATCCTGTTTGGGTGGGCTCTTATTGTTGTTCTGCGCCTCCTCGATCTTCAAGTTTTCTCTTATACGTACTACCTCAAGCTGGCCGAGTCCCAGCAGGAGCGCTTACAAACAGTGGAAGCGCGCCGTGGGGCCATTTTGGATCGCAATGGCAACTATCTTGCCATCAGCTCTGACTCGCAGTTTGTCGTTGTCAACCCCAAGCGTATCCCGAATAAGGAGATTGCCGCTGCCCTGCTTGGGCGTGTTCTCGGCATCAATCCCGCTAAGCTTCAAGGCGATCTCGAAGCTGCCGCGCTCTCCAAGCATCACCGTGGCTACTTCGTCGTGGACCCCCACGTTTCAGACGAAAAAGCGGAAATGTTGAGAGCGATGAAGTTTGACTGGCTGGAGATTCGCGACGGGAGTCTCCGCAGCTATCCAAACGGGCAACTCGCCTCTCATATCGTCGGCAATGTCGGCGGCGGAGAAGGCCACGGTGCTGCCGGTATCGAATTAAAGCTGGATAAAGAACTGGCCGGCAGTCCCGGGCTCATGCGCACCAAAGTCGATGTGAAACAACGAGCCTATGACTCTGAAATTGTCAAACCATCCATTCCCGGTAAAAATATTGGTCTGACCATCGACAGCGAATTACAGCATGTGGCTGAGGATTCCCTAAAAGCGGCTGTCATTACGAATCACGCCGATCACGGAAGCCTGGTCGCTATGGACCCCTATACCGGCGAAATCCGCGCCCTCGCAAATTATCCCACCTACGATCCGAATGAACGTTTGCACGCCGGCGAAAAACCTCGTGGACGTGAAGACCTGGCTGTCGTTGCTCCCTTTGAACCCGGCTCGGTTTTTAAATTGGTTACTATCTCCGCTGCGATGGAAACCACCAATTTGAAACCCAGCAGTTTGATTAATTGTGGCGGCGGTGTCATGACGCTCTTCACGCGCGTGATTCACGATGCAGAGCCTCATGGAATATTGAGCGTTGAAGACGTTCTGGCCCATTCCAGTAACATCGGCGCGATTCGTATCGGCATGCAGGTCGGCAATAAGAACCTGTACGAATACATACGAAAGTTCGGATTCGGTCATCGCACTGGCATTGAATTGCCCGCCGAAGCGCCCGGCATGTTGCGTCCCTTAAAGCGCTGGCAGCCCACCTCTATCGGTTCGGTTCCCATGGGACATGAAGTCAGCGTGACCTCGATTCAACTTGCTCAATTGGGTGCTGTGATGGCCAATGGGGGGTATCTCATCCATCCGCATCTGGTGAGGTGGAAACAGTCGGGTGACGGGCAGAAAGAAATGGTGAATTATCCGCCTCCGGAAAAAGTTCTTGAACCTCAGACGGTTGCCATTATGCGGGACATGATGCACCGCGTGACAACGGTCGGCACAGCGCATCGTCTGCATGTTCCTGGTTACTCATTCGCCGGAAAGACAGGAACAGCGCAGATTTATGACTATGCGCATCACATGTACACGCATAAGTACAACGCATCATTTCTTGGCTTTGCTCCACTCAATAACCCGCGCCTTGTAGTCATTGTGACGGTATCCGGAACAAACGGCATTGCTGGTTTCGGCGGAGCCGCCGCAGGGCCGGTCTTTGAAGCGGAAATGGCAACCGCACTGCGTAAAATCGGCGTTCCGCCAGATATGCCGGAGGATATCGAGGTCCTGCTTGCCAAACAGAAGAAAGGGCGGGATAACAAACCCATAAAGGAAACTGACGTAGCGGACCTCACTACGCCCTTTTCGGAAGAAGAAATTAGGGAAGCAAACGGTGATGCTCTCCTCGAGGGCGCCGTGGTTCTCGCGGAAGCAGACCCGAACGCTCCCAAAGTTCCTAATTTCGTCGGTAAGACCGTTCGGGACGTTGTGCAAGAGGCCGCTTCTAACGGTCTGGATGTCAATCTCTCCGGTGAGGGTTTAGCGCGTACGCAGACTCCGCCTGCCGGTGCCTTGCTGCTGCCCGATGCTCACATTTATGTGAGGTTCGATCATTGAAGTTAAAGGATGTCCTTTCAGCGGTTCCGCTCGTTTCCGGTGTGCCTTCGTCTTTGAAAGATGCTGACGTGCGTGGAATCGCTTATGACAGCCGTAAAA
>JAFAZU010000617.1 GCA_019239585.1 Acidobacteriaceae bacterium | reverse complement strand
CCGCAATTGCTGCAATTCCCTTGTCGGCTTCTGAATTAAACGGAGACCCTCCGCCGTCCGCCGCAACGAAAGCTCACGCGGTACCGTCATCTGCCCGCGCCAAGGTGATGTAGGCAGATCGGCTGCGTACTGCCAGTTGCTCATCCACCCGATCATGGTTTGAGTTTGGTTTTTGGGCAGTGCGTTAAAAGTAAGCGCGCAATAGCAATCCTTTCCGTAATCGGTCCACAACGTTTGCGAAGGGGGATTTTCATTGGTAAATCGCGTGCCGTCAAACCGTCCCACAAAATACTGCTCGCCCGAACCGCCTTGTAATGCGCCTGGATTCAGTCCGATTTTCATTACCCAGCGCGTCTGATTTTCACCCTCCACCGGCAGTTCAAAAAGCTCCGGGCACTCCCATTGTCCGCCTGTACCACCCGCTGGGCCAAACTCGCTTAGCGTGTGCCATTGCTTCAAATCCGCTGATCCGTAGATCCGCGCTTTGTGGTCATCCGGCAAGGCTACGACCATCACCCATCGCTTGCTTCCCTGCGACCAAAAAACTTTCGGATCACGAAAGTCCGACATATGGAGATCCAGTACCGGATTGCCGCTGTATTTTGTCCATGTTCTTCCCCGGTCGTTGCTGTACGCCAGATTCTGCGTCTGTAAAGCGGGTTTCGTACTGGTTTTGGGGGTATGTCCCGTATATACCGCGACTAGGCATGGTTTTCCGCCCGTGCAGAAGCCGCTGGTATTGCGCTCGTCTACGACGGTGCTGCCTGTAAAGATCATAATTCCGTCCTCTTCCGGCAGCGCCACGGGAAGTTGCTGCCAATGCACGGTATCGCGGCTTACAGCATGGCCCCAACTCATGTGGCCCCATTTATCTCCAAATGGGTTGTATTGAAAGAATAGATGGTACTCGCCATCGAAATAAACCAAGCCATTGGGATCATTGGTCCAGTTCTCACGCGGCGAGAAGTGATACTGTGGACGGTACGGCTGATCGTAAGCTGGCGCGATGGCCTGTTGTCCGGCAGCGGCGGCCAGAGTAAGCAGTGAGAAAGCAACGAATCTCATCAGTTGCATTATGTCTCGATTCGAGGCAGAATGGGCTGCGCTGAGCATCATTCTCCTGCTATCCTGATCGGGTCTCCTTCATGCCTTCGCTTCCTCGCTCCCTTCCGCGCATTTGCGTGGCATTGGGTCTTCCCACCGCCTCTCAACTTTACAAAGCTGCGGAACACGAATACAAAGACGGCAGCACCTTTCTGGAGTTCCGGCTTGATTACCTCCATGACCCCGCAACTGGAATTGAAGCGATTGCGGACTTCCTTAAACGCTATCCGGATGCTCAGGTTATTGGCACCTGCCGCCATCAAGACAACGACGGACACTTCTCCGGCTTAGTCGATGAGCAAATCCGGCTACTTAGCGTCGCTGGAAAGGCGGGTGCTGTGGCCGTTGATCTCGAAATCGAGTCTGCCGAAAAAGCAAAAAAAACCGTTTCCTCCTTACGGGAAGAAGTTCCTTTGGTGATCTCGTACCACAATTTCACCACCACGCCTTCTCTTGCCGCGATCAGCCGCCGAGTGATGACAATACCTGCCGATGCTTACAAAATTATCGTGACTGCCCGTAAGCCCGGCGACAATCTGCGCGTTCTCCAGTTCGCCCTTCACGGTCTTGGCGACTCCGTGCCGCTGATTGCTTTTGCCATGTCGGATATAGGCGTTGCCACCCGGATTTTAGCTCCGTCCTACGGCTGTCTTTACACCTACGCTGCGCCTTCGGAAGCGGAAGGCACAGCTAGCGGCCAGATCTCGGGCAGACTCATGCACAATCTGTATCGTTGCGAGAAGCTGAAGCGGCAAACCCGCATTTATGGTGTTGTTGCGGACCCGGTTGCGCACAGCAAATCACCGCTCATTCACAATCGCGGCTTTCAGGCGCGCCGCCTGGACGCCGTTTATCTTCCTTTTCGCGTCGCCACGTCTCACCTAGGCGACTGGATGAAGTTCGCGCGCGAGCTGCC
>JAFAZU010000553.1 GCA_019239585.1 Acidobacteriaceae bacterium | reverse complement strand
GCGCGCTCAGAAATTATTTGACGCGAAAAATCCTGGGGGTGCGCGCATTGAACTGGCGGCAGCCATTCCGAAATTGACCGGCGCAGAGCAGGATTTGGCGCGGGTGCGACTGGGTGTGGCTGATTTTCTATCTAATCAAACGTCAGCGGCTTTCGCTTATCTGTCGAGCCTGAAAGTTGACGACGGGGAAGCGGATGCCGAGCGCCTTAGCTATCTGATCCGCTGTGCGCGCAAGAGTGACCGGCATGCCGATGTAAAGCCGTTTCTCAATCAGTTGGAACAGCAGCATCCTACTTCTCTTTGGCGGCTGGATGCGCTGGTCTTTGTTGCCGATCAGGCGCGTACGGAGAACGACGCAGGCACGTACCTGCCGCTGTATCAGGCGTGTGCGGCCACTTTCCCGAATGACCGGCGGTCGGCATGGTGCCACTGGCGGATTGCTTTCGAAAGCTATCGAAAAGATGGCGCTGATGCTTATGATCTTCTGCGCAGCCACGTCCAACAATATCCAGGGTCGGAAGACGTCAACAACTCGCTGTACTTTCTTGGCCGGTTACAGGAACGCAAGAACGACAACTCTTCGGCCAAGGCTTGTTATAAGGAACTGATTACACGTTTTCCTAATACTTACTACGCGGTGATCGCGCGGGAGCGTTTGAAACAACCGAGTCTCCAGGCCGCCACGGCAAGCGCGGAAATGAAGGAGTTTCTAGGGTCTGTCCGGTGGCCGCCGCGCCCTGAGTTTCCGAGCTTTACACCCGGAGAATTGGCAAAAATACGCATCTCGAGGGCTCAACTGCTGCAACTGACCGGCTTGAACAGCATGGCGGAAGGCGAGTTGAAATTCGGGGCTGCCAATGACGACGATCAGGCCAATGTGTACGCGTATGAACTGGCGAAACTGGCCACCAAGCGGGAAGCTCCCGATCAGGCGTTGCAATACATCAAACACTACGCTTCCGGCTATCTGCACATGCCGTTCGACCAAGCGCCCCTTGGCTTCTGGCAGTTGGCTTTTCCGATGCCATACAGGTCCTCTATCGATGGGCACAGCCAGGAACAAAGTTTGGACCGGTTTTTTGTAGCGGCGTTGATCCGGCAGGAATCAGAGTTTAATCCTGCTGCCATCTCATATGCCAATGCTTATGGCCTGATGCAGTTGCTGCCCGCTACGGGCAGTATGCTGGCGAAACGTTCCGGCGTACGCCGTTTCAGCGCATCGCAATTGCTGACGGCAGATCGCAACATACAACTGGGAACCATGTACGTTCGCAATCTGATGAATACATTCGGCGGCCAAGAGGAGTATGTGCTGGCTTCCTACAATGCCGGGCCAGGACGCGCCAAGCTGTGGCAAACGTGGGGACCTTATCGCGAGCAGGCCGAGTTCATCGAAACCATTCCGTTTCACCAGACGCGGCAGTACGTTCAGGTCGTTTTGCGAAATGCGGATACGTACCGCCGGTTATATGCTGGAACCGTGCCGGAAATTCCGGTCTATCATCCGAAGCCTCCTCCGAAAGTAAGAGTGACAAAGAAACGTCCTCGGCGCAGATAATCGAAAGATGACCACTGTTACGGCTCCACGTTTTCAAAGCGCTCGCATCTCCCGGTTCAAAGAGTCTGTAATTCGTGAGATGACGCGGCTGGCGCTGCACCATGGCGCGGTGAATTTGGCGCAAGGTTTCCCGGATTTTGCAGCGCCCCCTGAGGTCAAGAAAGCAGCCCAGGATGCGATTGCGGCAGATATTAACCAGTACCCCATTACATGGGGCGCGAAACCATTTCGCCATGCGCTTCGGGATTATTACGAACGCTTTTACGGAATCACTCTCGATCCGGAGCGCGAGATTACGGTATGTTGCGGTTCCACCGAGGGTATGGTCGCCAGCCTGTTGGCGTTGCTAAATCCCGGCGACGAGATCGTGCTGTTTGAGCCGTTTTATGAGAACTATTGGCCGGATTCGCAGTTGAGCGGCGCTGTTTGCCGATATGTACGTACTCACCTGCCCGATTGGACATTTGATCCCCAAGAGTTACGGGCGGCATTTAACAGACGTACACGCGCGATGATTCTGAACACGCCCAATAATCCAACAGGGCGCGTGTTTTCAGAGAATGATTTGCGGATTATCGCGGAGCTTTGCCAGGAGTTCGACTGTCTTCTGATTACGGACGAGATTTACGAGCACATCCTGTTCGATGGCGCGCGGCACCTACCGCCCATAACCCTGCCCGGTATGCGCGAACGGTGCGTGCTGGTGAATAGTCTAAGCAAGACTTTCTCCGTTACGGGCTGGCGCGTGGGTTGGGTAGTTGCGCCTCCGGAACTGGCGGATTCCATTCGAAAAGTGCATGACTTCCTCACTGTCGGGGCAGCGGCTCCATTGCAACAGGCGGGCGTGACCGCTCTGCAACTGCCGGACAGCTACTACGCCCATTTAGCGAGCAGTTACGAAAGCAAGCGGAACCAGATGGTCAGCATTCTGGAAAATGTTGGGTTCCGGTGTTATCTGCCGAAAGGGGCATATTACGTGATGTGCGACATTTCAGCGTTTGGCTTTCCAAATGATCTGGCATTTGCGAAGTATTTGGTCGAAGAGATCGGAGTGGCGGCCGTGCCGGGATCGAGTTTTTTTCAGGACGGAGCAGATGGAGCGCAACTCATTCGCTTCTGCTTTGCCAAGCGACCGGAAACGCTCGAAGCAGCGGCGGAGCGGTTACAGAAGCTAAAGATGTAAAGACCTTGGCGGCATTTTCCACATTTATAGAAGTTCTGTCACAATTTGCGGCGCTGCCTGCCAGCTGGGATCGCATCAGAAGCGCCGGTACCAACAGCAGTTATTAAGATGAGAGTCCAGTGCTTCTCGATGGTATTGCGATAGACTGTGTCAGACCATAAGCCTGTAAATGAACGCTGCCAACTAAACCGGCCCTCCCCGAGCAGTGTTGGGTAATTTTGCACTCTGCCGCAGTTAAGGATGTCAGACATGGATAACAACGGCCTGCTTTCAGCGCATCGAACCGATGCGGAAGCGGCACAGGTACGCGCTTGTGTTCAGCGGATCATTCGAAGCGATGCGTTCCGGTCAAGCCGCCGTTGCCAGGAGTTCCTGCACTTTATTGCTGCCAGCGCGCTAAAGGGCGAAGCACGATTAAAAGAGCGGAGCATCGCAATCGAATTGTTCGGGAAAGCGGTCACATATAGCACCGCTGAGGATTCTACCGTGCGCGTCACGGCGCATGAAGTGCGCAGAAGACTTGCCACATATTACGCCGGAGAGGGAAAGGATGATCCGGTACGTCTCGTACTCCCGGCGGGCAGTTATCATCCCGAATTTTCCATGGCGGCTCCCGTTCAATCTTCTCCACCTGTGGATGCGTCCCAATCGGCAAATCAGCGGCAATTTCCGTGGTTGCTCATCTTAGCCGTCCTCATTGGCTGTTCGGTTGTGGCCGGAGCCGCGTTTGTGATCCTTTATCGACCCCACCCAAAAACAGCACTGGACCAGTTCTGGGCCCCTGTGGCAGCGAGCAATGAGCCCGCGCTGGTATGCCTGGGTGAACCTGCATTCTTTGTGGCCCGAAAAGATGCCCACCGCCGCCTGTTGGAACGTGTACCAAGCAGTCAAAAACGTCCGTTCCGCATTCAGACCAAGCCCGAAGATGCTCCGTGGCTGGACCTTTGGTATATGCCCCAAGACCTAGTAGGCGTGGGTGATGCGCTGGCTACCTACCGGATCTCCGCCCTGCTCACGCGAATGCAAAAACCAAACACTATCAAGGCAGTTGGCGATGTCCCGTTTTCAGAATTGGGCCGGTACCCCACAATTCTCATCGGAGCGTTCTCCAATCTCTGGACGATGCAAACCGTTCGTGACTTCCGGTTTCGATTCGAAACGCGCAACGGGGTGAACACAATTGTGGACCCCTCCGTCGCGGGGTCCCCTTGGCAGCCAAGCTACAATGACGGACTGCTCATTGAGGACTATGCCCTCATCACTCGCGTCGCGGACCATCGGACCAATCAGGTGACAGTCGCTCTTGCCGGCGTGACGCAGTTTGGAACCGGCGCTGCCGCCGAGCTTGTGACGGATGTCAAACAGTTCTCAGATTTGACCCGTTCGCTTCCGGCCGGATGGGAGCGCAAAAACCTACAGTTACTCATTCGCGTCAAAGTTGTGGACTCCAGCCCTGGGTTGCCCACGGCGGTCCGCCTGCACTCATGGTAAGGGAAAAAACTGTTTTCCCGGTGTTAACACCCTGTTAAGCAATGTTCCGAGGCGCGTAAGAACATGCTGATTTAAAGGCACTTACAGCGGTCAACCGTTTTTTACATCACCAAACGTTGCAAGCCCATTCACAATGGCCATAAAGTCGCTTTCTAAGTGGTTCAAAACTCAATTGAGGTTACTTCCATGCAGATATGGCGCTTGCTTGCTTTACTCACTATGAGCGGAGGAGCCTTTTGCGCTTTTAGCCAGGCGAACACCGGCACTATTCTCGGCACGGTCTCGGATTCAAGCGGGGCGACAGTTCCTGGATGCCGGATTACAGTTCAAAACCAGAACACAGGCACGATCAAGCAGTTCACTACCGACTCCGACGGAAGCTACCGGATCAGCTACCTGCTCCCCGGAGTTTATGACGTAACAGCGGAAGCTCCGAGCTTCAAGAAGGCAGTCCAAACCGGAATCATTCTGGAAGTGGATCAGAAGGTGGCAGCCAATTTTTCACTCGTATTGGGTGAAGTCACTGAAAGCGTGCATGTCGTCAGCCAAGCGCCCCAGCTACAAACTCAGTCGGTCGAGCAGTCACAGGTAATCACTCAAAAACAGATGCAGGAACTGCCGCTCTTAATCCGTGATTTCGGCCAGCTTGCTACGCTCCAGACCGGCTCAATACTCGGCACCGGCGGACTTGGCGCGAGCTACGGTAATGACAATCCTCAGGCGACGGGAGGCGCAGTTCACGTGAATGGACTGGGCCAGGACGCAAACAGTTGGCAAATTGATGGCGTTTCGAACAATGAATCGGTCTTCAGTATTATTTCCGTCAGCCCTTCGCTGGACGCTCTGCAGGAAGTCAGCATCATTACGAACAACTACTCCGCCGAGTATGGCCGCGCCGGCGGGGCGAATGTACAGGCGCAGATTAAATCCGGCGGTAATAATTTCCACGGAGGCGCGTTCGAATTTCTGAGAAACGACAAGCTGGATGCGAACAGCTTTTTTAATAACCGAAGCGGCGCCGCGAAAAAGCCCTTTCGACAGAACCAGTATGGCGCGTTCATCGGCGGCCCCATTCGCAGAAATAAGACGTTTTTCTTCAATGATTTTGAGATTCTTTCCACCCGCGAGGCATCCACTGGAGTTCTAACGATTCCGACTGCGCTGCAGCGGCAGGGGGTATTTACCGAGCTTGGTCAGGCCACGATCTACGATCCATTAACGGGTGCGCCGTTCCCGAACAACACGGTTCCGCAAAACCGTATTGTCAAGCCCGCTTCCGGCATTCTGAGTTTCTTCCCGGAGCCTAATATACCCGGTGCAGGCCTATCGGGTAACTATCTGGGCACGAGCACGCAAAAGCACGACCGGGCCATGTTCGATGAGCGCATCGATCAAAACTTTAGTGAGCGTGACCAGTTCTTTGCTCGTTATAGCTATCTGGAAACCACTCTCGATACGCCCGCATTTCTGGGCCCGGTCCTGAACGGCGACCCGTTCGCCAGCACGGCTTACACCAGAAATCAAAACGGGGTCGTGAGCGAGGTCCATACGTTCTCGCCGGCCATGATCAATGAGGCCCGCGTCGGCGTTAACCGCGTTCGGACCGATTTTGACGCATTTGGAGCGAACGATCCCACTGCCATCCAGGTAGGCATTCCCGGCATTAATGAATTCTGCGGAACGTGCGGAGGACTGCCAACGATCAATATCTCCGGCGTGAATGGATTCGGACACACGCCTTTTGCTCCGACGAGGCGTCACGACACGGTCTGGCAGATTGTAGATAACTTTACCTTCATTCGCGGAAAACATACCGTGAAGAGTGGGGCTGACCTTCAGTTCATTGGGGCCAATTTTTACCAGACCAGCAACCCCGTCGGCGAGTTCGACTTCGACCGCAACGTGACGAGTAACC
>JAFAZU010000550.1 GCA_019239585.1 Acidobacteriaceae bacterium | reverse complement strand
CTTTACGTTCTTTGAAGCGATCCAGAATTTCTGATTTACTGATGGATTTATTGCCGGTGTAATCAATCGTGTGAACGGTGCGGCGTTCCGTGACCACAAAGCGCAAGATAACCCCGCCGGCAGATCCCCGCTCACGTTCAAGGCGCAAATCATCAAAGCGGCCAGTATTCCAAAGGGACATAAAGTCACGATGGAGCGAATCTTCATCGTAAACGTCGCCCTTCTTGGTGACGATCAAGGCACGCAGCGTATCTTGCGGCACCTTCCGCTGCCCTCGAAATTCAACCGCCTCCACTATGTTTTCACCGATCGTTGCAGGCTTAGCCTCCTGAACACCGCTCGGGTTTGGCTGAGGAGACGGTTGATTTGGTTTTTCCGGCGCTACCGGGACGTTTTCAAATGGATTCTGAGCCGGGGGCTTCTGCGGCTGTTGCTGTTGAGGCGGATTTTGCGGCGCAGGCGCATTAGGAGTCTGTTGTTGTTGCTGCTGCTCAGAGCTGATCGAAAAAACAACCTCCGGAGCTTTGGAGGCGGGCGCTTCCGACGTCAAGGCAAAACCTGCCGGCAACGAACAAAGCAGGCAAACAGCCGGAAGAGAGTCTCTAAGCACAGACATACGCAGGCGTCGAAGCCTGTGGCAAATCATCTAAAAGCAAATCCTTTCCATGGAACGGATGGAGTCCCTGACGTGTCGCACGCCACACGGGTTTCAGAGCAGGCGCAACACGAACAGAAATCCTGAAAGGGGACTTAAACTCCCTAGTGTAACTGATAAGGGCATCTATCAATATATAGGCTACTTGGGTGCTGGAGCGGCGCACCACTGAAAGAGCAGTTGCCATTCCGCTTTTTGCATTTGGAGCGTCAACCGCTCCTCCTGACTATTTGGTTTCGCACGGGCTTCGTCGCACCAATCGATAAACAAAAACGGGTCCCACTGCCCTTTTAACTGCCACGGTACACCCTCCGAAATTGCCTTTTCCCGATCAAAAATCCCCTGGGCTTGTCTATGAAGTTCGGGGAATATGGGGTGATCTCCGACCTTGCGGAACCAGTAGCCAGCATTGGAGGAATCGGGCTCGATGCGATGCGCAATTCCGTGCCAGTAGCTCCCCTCCCTTGAAGGGATGTCCTGAGAGATGCCGTGGCTCCTTTCCCAACAGTTCAGTAGCAGGAACAATCCACTGAGGGCGGCGTCGGGGTGACGCGCTCCGGGGAAAAGGTTCGTTGCCGAAACGGCGAGCGGCATCAGTGCGTCGTTGTTACTCTGCGCTTCGGGGGAGCGGGTCAAGGGCAAGGAGGCGTTTGCATGTTTTTGCAGAATTGTTTTTACGGCTTCAGACAGGGTGGACAGGTCGGAAAACACGGGATTATTGTCGCACTGTTTCGTTACAGCTCGTTAGCCTACACTGGGGATGATGCCTAAACAATATTCAGCTCCGCCGCCGATGACCATTGATCCATCTAAAAAATACTCGGCCACTCTCGAAACATCTCGCGGTGCCATTGTCATTGACCTTTTTGCAAAGGACGCTCCAAAAACGGTTAACAATTTCGTGTTTCTGGCGCGCGACGGTTTTTATGACGGCACGACGTTTCATCGCGTCATTGCCGATTTCATGATCCAGGGCGGTGATCCGGAAGGCACGGGACGCGGCGGCCCCGGCTACCGTTTTGAAGACGAAACCAAGGCCAATCCTAACAAGCATAAAGTGGGCTCCCTGTCGATGGCCAATGCGGGACCCAACACAAACGGCAGTCAGTTCTTTATTACGCATGTCGTGACCAATTGGCTGGACGGGAAGCACACAGTTTTTGGGCAGGTGCGCTCAGGGCAGGATGTGGTCAACGCGGTCAAGCAGGGAGACACGCTGAAATCAGTTAAGATTGAGGAATCCTAAGCGCGGACTTCCATGAACAGAGACGAAGCCTGGAACATTGTCTGCGAGTTCGTCAAAAACGACAGTTTACGGCGGCACATGCTGGCGGTAGAAGCCTGCATGGTAGCTTACGCGGATAAATTCAACGAGGATCGGGAGCGCTGGGCCGTCGCAGCGCTTCTTCATGATTTTGATTGGGAGATTCATCCGGCAGCGCCGGATCACCCAATGCAAGGCGAGCCCATACTGCGGGATCGCGGCGTGGATGAAGAGATCCGGCGCGCAATTCTTTCACATGCCAACTACAGCGGCGTGCCTCGCGTGTCGCTCCTGGAGCACGCACTTTTTGCATGTGATGAGCTTTCAGGATTTCTGACGGCTTGTTCTTATGTGAAACCAGGGCGCAGTATCTTTGAAGTGGATGCCGCCTCTGTGAAACGCAAGCTGAAGGATAAAGCTTTTGCTCGAACCGTCAGCCGCGAAGATATCGTAAACGGAGCGCAGGAGTTCGGCATGAATCTCGATGAGCATATCGCCTTCTGCATTGAAGCCATGAAAGCCCGCGCACCGGAGCTGGGGCTGGCAGGAACGGCGCAAGAAGCGAAAGCATAGAGCGATTTGTGTCAGAGCCAGAACGTAGTGACTGGATAAATTGTTAAACCGGTCACTTCGTTCGCGGCTCCGCTTGGAGGCTTCTATAGTTATCCGCGACGGTCGCGAGCGATGCGGAGGTCGGCGATGTCGCGCATCAAGGCATCACGCATGCTGGCTTGCAGAACGTTCTTATCAAGAATCTGCTTGATTTTGTTGATTGCCTTGTTCAGCTCGCCTTTGTCAAACTTTCCTTTTGTCAACTTACGATCAAAGGTCGATAGATGGCCCTGGGCATCGCTGTACCGCTTACGCTGATCTTCCTTCGCATGCTCCAGATCCGCAGCCGCACGCAAGTCGCTCTGTGTGCGGTCAACAAGCCCGCGCACATCGTAGGACATGGCAGGATCACGGTAATCCTGGTAATCGCCCGTGGGAGTCGCGTTTACCGAAACAGCACCTCCTACCATTAAACCAACGCCTAGGCAAGCAGCAATCATAGTCCGATCAAACAATTTCATTGTGGAACTCCTCTGCAAGATCTATTGGTGAGACGTAGCGCCGCGCCTTCCCACTATGCGAAAGGGCGGTAGTTCCGATTAAATTTTGTTGATCTTTGACGTAATGGTTTGCGCCAACGCCAGCGCGCCATAAAGAACGCTGTTATCACCTAGCTGAGCCGGAACGACGTTCCGCCTGGCGCGAGACCACTGCGTCATTTGCCGGTTCAGTTCCTGAGTCAAGGGGCCAAATAGCCTGTCTCCAGCTTTGCTAATGCCACCGCCAATCACAATGCAGGAGGGGTTCAGAAGCATGAGAGCAGCCTTTAACCCCCGTGCCAGATACACGACGTATATGCGAACGAACTCAGGATCGTACATGAGCTCCTCAGCAGACCGGCCGTAGTCACGCTGGAGCCACAAACCACAGCACATTCGTTCCAGACAGCCATGTGAGCCGCACAGACATTCCGGACCGTCCGGCACGATGTTGAGGTGCCCAATTTCACCGGCAAACGAATCAGCTCCACGGTAAACGGATTCGTTCAGGACAATGCCGCCTCCTATACCTGTTGATAGAGTCATGTAGAAAAGATAGGGGAGCTGCCTCCCCGCGCCATACATTGCTTCTCCCAACGCACCCACGTTGGCATCATTGTCCATGACTGTGGGTACGCCGGTGAAAGCGGCAATGTTCTGCGCCAGAGGGTATTGCGGCCATCCTTCGACATGGGTCGAGAGAGTAACCGTTTGTGACGGAAAGTCCACCGGACCGCCAAATCCAATTCCACACCGGTCAGGCTGGAACGCCTCTTTCTCACGCCACAAAGAGAAAATCTCCTGGATTTGAGAAAACATCCAGTCAGGACCGCCGCCGCGATCGGTGGAGCGGGACTCACGAAGGAGCAAACGGTCGCCGTCAAAGGCCGCCAACGAAAATTTCGTGCCGCCGATATCAACGGCAAAAGTCTTCATGCTCCCATCATGCACGCTCCAGCAAAAATTTTGCTGGTCGGCCTACATGGAGGAGCCGCTGCCCATTTTGGACTGGATGCTCTTGATCTTGTCCAGGTGCTGTTGAAGAGTCGGGAGAGTCTGCGAGGCGAAAGACTTTATTTTTTCGTCTTTTCCGCTATTCGCTTCTTTACGAAAATCTTTCACATCTTCCTCATGATCCATTACCATGTCCTTGACATACTGTTTATCAAAATCAGCGCCGGACAGTTTCGAGAGCCGGTCATAAGTAGCTTGCTGCTTTTGATTCACGTCAGTCGGCAGCGTAATACCCTGCTCCTGGGCAATCGACTTCAATTGGTCATTTGCCT
>JAFAZU010000520.1 GCA_019239585.1 Acidobacteriaceae bacterium | reverse complement strand
AACTTCGAATGTAGTTTCCAGGGCTGTAGCGCTCATCACACCGGCAAGGGATAAACGAAAGCCCCAGGGTGTTCATTAAGACCCATTGCCGTTCGAAGTCCGACGCTTCTTGGCCCATCCGGGTTTATCAACCTGGTAAGCGCGCCCGATGGCCAGCGCATCAGCTTCGACGTTTTTGGTAATCGTTGACCCTGCTGCAACGAAAGCGCCGTCCTCAACTGTGAGAGGCGCAACCAAAGTCGAATTACTGCCGATAAATGCCCCCTCGCCGATGGTCGTCTGGTGCTTGCGAACGCCATCATAGTTGCACGTGATGGTTCCCGCGCCGATATTCGCGCCCGAGCCGATTATGGCATCGCCCAAGTATGCCAAATGACTTGCCTTAGAGCCTCTGCCCAGCTTTGTCTTTTTCAGTTCAACAAAATTTCCAATGTGGGTATCTTCTTCCGCCTCTGCATGCAGGCGCAAGCGGGAAAAGGGCCCAATGGAAGCGCCTCGTCCCACTTTCGCGGAATCTGCTACCACATACGGCAGAACCGTCACATTGTCGGCCACTTCGCAATCCCGCAAAACAGTACCTGTGCCGATCCGGCAATTTGCGCCAACCTGTGTCCGCCCGCGCAGATGAACGTTCGATTCAATCAGAGAATCTTCCCCTACCTGCACATCTACATCGACCGTAACGCTTTCCGGATTTTCAATGGTAACGCCGGACAGCATGAGCTCCTGCGTCTTCCGCCGGCGCAGCAATTTGTCGGCAACCGCCAGCTCGACGCGCGTATTGATGCCCAGCAGCTCGGTTTCATCTTTTACGAGAAGAGGAGTAATCGAATGGCCATGCCGCTTCATGATCGCAACCATGTCGGTCAGATAATATTCTTTGGCTGGATTATCCGGCTTAATCTCCTCAATGTATTGCCAGAACAGACCTGCATTGAAACAATAAACGCCGGGATTAATTTCACGAATCTGCAACTGCTCCGGGGTAGACGCCTTCTGTTCTACAATTGCGGCTACCGTGCCGTCCGGGTCGCGCACGATACGCCCATACCCGGTCGCATCGGCTACTTCTGTCGTGACAATGCTGCCGCCGTCGGAACCACTGCTCTCTTGGAGTAATGCTTGCAATGTTGGCGGACGCAGCAGCGGACCATCGCCATTCAGAATTAATAATCTCCCCCCGTTCATGCCGACTTCTTCCCGTGCGCACAGAACCGCGTGCCCGGTTCCTTTCTGCTCTTTCTGTTCGGCAAACCGAACGCCCGGAAACTTGACGCTTTGGCGGACCTGTTCAGCCTGATGTCCCACTACTGCCACGATGTTTTCAGCAGGCGTTACGTGCAGCGCCGCCCGGATCACGTGATTCAGGAGGGTATCTCCCCCTGCTTCGTGCAAAACTTTGGCCACCATCGACCGCATGCGTGTTCCCAGCCCGGCGGCCAGGATCACGACCCGTACGTTTTCTGTCATTTCAATTTTTTCTGTTGCGCCCCAAGCGCCTGTGTTCGAATCTGATGCGCTCGCGAACGGCTGGCCAGATCAACGACGATTTCGGCCAAAGCCGACGGACTATGCCGAATCTTCTGCGCAATCTCAGTGTCTCCTACCAGATCGGCGGTGACAACCTTGACCCCCAAACCAGCCAGAACATCAAAGTCATTGTCGACCGGCTTCACATGAGCGCGGGCGTACTTTTTCCGCAGATTCTGTGGAATCGGTTTACTGTTGAGCACCACGCAATTGATAATCTTGCGCCCGGCATGTTCATAGAGAGCTTGCACATGCTGTGACGCCGCAAAATTGATGGTTTCACCTGGCTGCCACATCAAATTAACAAAGTAAACCTTCAGGGCGGGGGATTTCTCGATGGCCTTCGCTATGCCGTTCACTAGCAGATTCGGAATCACGCTTGTGTAAAGCGATCCGGGGCCCAGTGTAATAAGATCGGCCCTTTCAATGGCTTCCAGCGTTTCAGGCAAGGGTTCGCAATTCTTCGGGCGCAAGCGTATGGAGCGGATCGGTTGTCGGCTTTTGCTGATTTTACTCTCACCCCGCACAGTCGTGTTGTCGTCCAGCGTTGCTTCCAGGCTCACGTTAGCCGATGTTGATGGATAAATCCGGCCGCGTATAGCCAGGATCTCGGAGGAAAGCTTTACTGCCTGAGCAAAATCCCCGGTAATCTGGTGCATGGCGGTCAGGAACAAGTTCCCGAAGCTATGTCCTTTTAAGCCGCGACCGCTGACAAACCGGTACTGAAACAGGTGTGACAACAGATCGGTGTCTTCCGACAAAGCCGCCATGCAGTTACGAATATCGCCGGGCGGGAGAATATCGAAGTCACGGCGCAGTCTGCCCGAGCTGCCACCATCATCGGTTACCGTCACCACAGCAGTAATTTCGACGCTGGGCAGCTCTGACTCGGGGCGCTCCTGAGCACCGGGAACGTGCTTCTTCAGCCCGGACAGAAGAGTTGATAACCCCGTTCCACCCCCAATGGCAACGATCCGCAGCGGACTCTGAAGAGCGCTCTTATCGACGGGGAAAACACGCGTCAAACTAGACATGGCCCAATTGCTTCATCGTCGTACGAGCCTGTTTAGCCATGATGACGAGCTAAGGCGAGTGTGCCATTGGATGCCCCCATACGTTTCTTAACGGCCTTTTCGGGGTCTCTCTTCTTCTTCGTCGTAGACCGGAACCGAATCGAGATCTTCCGCTTCGTAGACCTGTCCACAATCTAAGCAGCGGACATAATCGACACCGTCGCGGCGGTATAAAACTTCGGTTCGCTCGTGCTGACAAGCCTGCATAGCGAAATAACACCTATTCTAGAATGCACAATGTCACTGTCAAGTGCCTAGCGAAATCTCTATCTATTTTCACGAAATCGTAAATTGGATAAAACTGTACCATGCGAGTGAAATTCTTACTGTGAAAATGCCGGAGCCAATGGTCATCGATCCGCTGTCCCCAAACGGATGGGAGCTCTTTAGAGTGCTAGGCAAGACCTCTGGAATCTACGCTTTTGCCGTTCCTGGCCGAGTGACGCACCTCAGTTGGTCAACAAACCTCCCGCGCCGGCTCCGGCGTCTTCTCTACGGTTCTGACGGCGCACCTTCCATTTTGGCAAATCGGCTAGGTGAAAGCGCGGCAACCGTACAATATTGGCTTACAAGCTCCCGCCTGGAATCGTCGCTCTTACTATACGAACTGGCGAAAACTCATTTCACGGATGATTATCTCCTACGCCTTCGGCTGCGAATGCCCTGGTTTGTTGCACTAACAGGCATTGACCGTTTTGCCCGGCTCACCATCACAAACCGGCTTGGCAGAGGGGACGGTTCCGCCATTGGTCCTTTCCCGAGCCGCGAAGGAGCGCAGCGCTACGGGGAAGAAGTCCTTGGATCGTTTTTCCTCCGGCGCTGTTCGGAGGAGCTCAGCCCTGCGCCGGAACATCCCGGCTGTATCTACGGGGAGATGAACCTGTGTCTGCGCCCCTGTCAATGTGCCGTGAGCGAGAGCGAGTACCGCCGGGAGGCGGAGCAAGTGGAAGATTTCCTCCTAACAAACGGCAAGAATACGCTCGCCCGCTTAACTCTGCAAAGGGATCAGGCCGCATCCGATACCGATTTCGAGACAGCCGCTCAAATTCACAAGCGAATCGAAAAACTCAAGCTGGCTACTAAAAGCCGGGATGAAGTTATCACCAATGTCCAGCATTTCAGTGGAGTAGCCGTCACGCCTGGGAGGGAAGCCCATCAGGTCCGGCTTTGGCCGATGGTGATGAGTTATTGGCAGGATCCCCTTACGCTTGACCTTAGAGAAGGCTATGATGCTGAAACTCTGTCCTTCCATAGCCGTCTGCAACAGGTGCTCACGCCTGTCTTCTCCCGTCCAACCCGCGAAGGGCAGCAAGAAGAGAACTTGGCAATGTTTGCGCGCTGGTATTACTCTTCCTTCCGCGACGGTGATTGGATTGCCTTTACCGATGCGGATAAAGCCAACCACCGGAAGCTGGCTCGCAGACTTTCTAAATGGGTGAAGGAGGGGGCAAAAAACGAGGCTAAAATATCGTGATAGGTTAGATTTGTGTCCGCCAACGAAGAACTAGAACTGAAAGAGCACATCGAACACGCTGAGAACCGTTTTGACAAGATGGTGGCGGGAGGCATGGCCATCATTGCTGCATTACTGGCAGTAGTGTCGGTTGCAGGTCAACACTTTAATACCGAGCAGTTATTGAGGCAGGGACAGGCCTCTGATGAATGGGCGTATTACCAAGCCAAAAACATTCGGCACTATGTAGCAGATGCAGCCCAGGATATTCTGACGCAGGAGCATGCCGCTAATACTCTCGTCAGCCGTTACCAGAAAGACAGTGTGCGGTACAAAAATGACGAGAACGCAATCAGCGAAAAGGCCAAGAAACTCGAAGAAGAGCGGGACGTCAGCGCAGAAAAAGCGCACAAGTTCCACTTCGGCGAGGTCTTTCT
>JAFAZU010000426.1 GCA_019239585.1 Acidobacteriaceae bacterium | reverse complement strand
GCCGCGCGGAACATCGAGCCCGGTATCAAAATACGAACCCTTCTCGAATTTACGGCCACCCACCACAACTGTTTCCGGCACTTCGACCCGCAAGTTCGTAGTACCTCCTCCTTTCAAGGCGAGAATGGCTTTTGTTACGTTCGTGATTCGTAGCGGGCCATCAAGAATGCCGACAATATCGCTCAGGAAAATTTCGTTGTTGAATGTCTCTTTGTAAAAAGCTTCTCTGCCGAGTCGCAGTGTTTCTTCATCAATGCGAACTGCTCCGTTCCCGCCTTTTGCTTCCTCTTGCGTGACGGAGCGGTTCCAAAGATTGTAAGTTTCAGGAGTGGCGCGGATACGACTGATGACATTGCTAGGAGATGGCTCATAGGCATATCGAAAACCCACAGCTGCTGTGATTGCGATCGCAATCACAAAGGCAACAAGTACAAGGAATATTACTAGAGCAAAGGGGCGCATCAGCGAGACAGAGCCGACAAATTGGACGTCGGCAGCCGCAAGAACTTTTCAATCCTTGCGGCCTCTCATCAGAAACTCACGCGGAGAGCCAGTTGCAAGGTGCGTGGATCGGTTGCGCCCGTGACTTGGCCGAAGTTTCCGCTTGGGTACGTGGTCCCAATCGAGGTATAGGAAAAGTGTTGGGGAAAGTTGTAAAGCTCGGCACGGAAGTTAGCACGAACGTGCTCCCCAATCGGGAATGCCTTTTGTAGAGAAGCGTCCCAATTGCTCCAGAAAGGTAAAAAAACAGCGTACGCCCCGAGGTTCCCGAACATCCCCGGTGCCGGTATGGCAAATGCTAATGGGTTCAGGTACTGGGTCCGACTCGTGCTGAGATAAGCATCTCCCACGAGGTTCGGGCGCTGGCCGCTGCCTATACCGATACCGGCGTTATCACTGGGAAGAGTAATGTTGACAGGCAGGCCGGTTTGCAATGTGGTCACACCTGAGATCTGCCAACCGCCAAGCACCTTTTGATACCAAGTCCGACCATCCAACCAGAACGGCAGTGGGTACACGTAGCTAATCACAAGAATGTGGTTCCGGTTGTAACTGGAGGGGCCCCAGTCGCCGCGCAGGTTGTAACTGTTTTGCGGTTGATAGGCGTAATTGTTCGCATCGGTGCGGGCTTTTGACCAGGTATAGGCCACGTTGATCAACCCGCCTTGCGTGAATTGCTTGCGGAATTGCACCTGAAGCGAGTTGTAGATGAAGTTGGCTCCTGTGTTGTATTGATAAATGTCAGCGTAACCAGGATAAGGGCGCAGGGCATTGACATTAACGCCCGGGTTGGCTTGTATAGTTCCCGGTAGAAGCTGATTAATGTCCTGCTGGTAAGACAGATTTGCGGCGCTTGAGCCGACGTAGGATAGATCCAGCAGAGAGTCGCGGCCCACTTTTTGCTGAATGCCGAAGCTCCAGTTCATGGTGCGTGGCACTTTCATGTCCAGGTAATGGGAGTTGTTGATGTTGCTAGGGAAATTTTGAACAGTGCCGCCACCCGGGTTCTCGACATTGCCGTAGTAGATCAAAGTCTGTTGCACAAAGGGCGGATTGTTAACGGCGCTGAAGATGAAATTCCCTTCGATTCTTTCGTGGAAAATGCCGTAACCGCCTCGCAGGATGGTGCTTTGATGGCCTGTTAAATCATAAGCAAAGCCCAAACGCGGCTGCCAGGTGTTCCAATCCGTGTAGGCAGTGCCTTTCGGAAGGTTGTGAAACAATGCGAGGACGGCAGGATCGCGGGTGATATCAGGAAAACGCAACTGAGCCTCGCCGGGAAAGCCAGTTCCTCCTAAGACCAAACCGTTATAGATGTTTCCGCTATTGGGAATGATGGCGCCGGTTTTCGGGACGATGCCAACGGCCTGGGTAGGATTAAAATACTGCGGCAGAAAAGCAGTCGTGTTATTCAGTGCGCTGAACTGTGGCTGCACATAGGCCCAGCGCAGCCCTATGTTCAGTGTAAGGCGTTCGTTAATTTTCCAGTTGTCCTGAATATACGGCTCCACTTGCGAGAAACGGTACCAGCCTTGGCGCGTGCTGCTTGCTTCTGTGTAAGAGTAGAAATTTCCTAAAAGCGCATCCGCCACTACGTTTCCTGTGGTCCCCGTAGGACCGCTCGGGCGCGAGGTTGTGTTGAAAACAAATGTCCCGTTAATCGCGGGAACATTGTCCTGATTCTTGCGACTGCGCATAATCAGGATTCCGAGCTTCAAATCATGGTTGCCCAGGATTTTTGAAAAGTCGTCTTTCCAGTCAAAAAGGCGATTGAAGTTGTTGAAGTTTAAAGGTGTCGAGGTAAGGCTGGTAAAGCTGTTCAATTGGATGCTAGGAACAGCATTCGAGGCGTTGTAGATAGTTGGATAGGTAATTCCTTGTCCCGCTCGGGTGAAATCGGTTATAAAGAGCGGGTTCGGTGCAATACCGGTTTTTTCGAAGATAACGTTTCCGGTAAAAGTAAATTGTGCGACGTTGACAGTAGTTGGATTGGGAACGTTTGTCCACTGGATGCTCGAATTAGTTCCGGGTATGTTGCGGTTGTAAGTGATAAGTTGAGTCAGATTCTGGACGGAAGTGTAGTAATCCCGGAAGTAATGCACGGAAAGCTGGTTTTTGCTGCTGATATTGTAATCGACCTTGTATAAATACTGGTTCGTGTCCAATGGCGCAACCGTATTAAATACGAAATTGCCTCCTGAACCTGAAAAGTTCGGCAGGGGATAGTTGTTGAGCAGACGGACGGAATTAGGACTCCATCGATTGCTCGGAACGATTCCGTTTTGAAAAACCTGCCCGGTCAGAGGATCTTTGGGCCACTGCGCCACAGGCAGCGCGGAAAAGTTGCCGTTCCTCTGCGCGCTTGTCGGAACGGTCCAGGTGTTCGTCGCTCCTTGGCGAAGCCGCTTGAAATCCTGGCCGACAAAGAAGAACAGCTTGCTTTTATCCTTGTTGAACAGGCGTGGGATGTAAATCGGACCGCCTACGTTCCACCCGAAATTGTTGAATCGAAGCTCCGGAATGGTGAGCGCATTGAAGGCGCGGGCCTGAATGGCGTCGTTGCGGAAAAACTCATAAGCAATGCCATGGAAGTCTGTTGTGCCTCCCTTAACGGCAATGTTGATGACAGCGCCCGCACTTCCGCCGTATTCGGCGCTGTAATTGGCCGTAAGAACTCGAAATTCGGCAATCGCATCCGGATTAATGTTGACGAAATTGTTTCCGCCTCCGCCGTTGTCTTTGTTGTCCGCGCCGTCCAGGTACCAGGAGAACGTGTCTGTTCTGCTGCCGTTGATGGATTGTCCGCTGTTGTTTACTCCATAGCCGCCGAACAAGCCAAATCCGCTACTGTAGGTCGTAGAAACGCCTGGAAGCAACTGCAACAACTGCGGAAAGTTTCGGCCGTTTAGCTGAATTTGACTCGCCTGCGTGCCGGTAATCAGATTACTGACTTCGCCGGTACTGGACTCCACTCTGACAGCGTCAGCCTGCACCGTAACAGACTCGTTCACATTACCGATCTCCAGTGCGATATTCACGGTTGCTTGCTGGCTGACCGTGACTTCCACTTTCGTCAGAACAAATTTTTTAAAGCCTGGCGCGGTAGCGGAAATGTCGTAGACTCCAATTGGCAGGTTGGAAATAACATAGTTTCCGCTCTCATTGGAGACTGCGGAACGGGTTAGATTCGTAGCCTGGCTGACCACCGTAACTTCAGCATTTGGAACAACAGCGCCGGAGGAGTCCTGCACGGTTCCCAAGATGGACTGATTATTCGTCGTTTGCGCCAAGGAGACGCAGGCAGAAAAAACTGCAACAAAAGAAATCGCAATAAATCTCATAAACCCCCTCGATTCGGAAGCAACTCAGTTTGAGAAGCGAGCGATTTCTATACTATTACAGTTATT
>JAFAZU010000412.1 GCA_019239585.1 Acidobacteriaceae bacterium | reverse complement strand
ACGGTTTTTTCAGACGGACTGAAAGCAAAGCCGACGCGCGGCGCAAAATCTTTGTAATCAGGATGCACCAGCGTGCGGCTGTACAGGTCGCCGTTCCTGGCTTTGAGCAAGCTGTTGGTTGTTGGATCGAAGTTGGTTAAAACGTTATCGCGCTCCCAGCGCGGCGTGGCAAACTCCCAGCGCAGGCCCAGATTGAGAGTCAGTTTGGAATTCACGCGGTAGTCATCCTGCACGTACAAAAAGTATTGGTGCTGGCGATAGTTGGTAATCAGGTAATTCGCCAACTGCACCTGACTGGGAAGGCCAAACAGGAAATCAGCAAGGTTGTAGGTAGCGGGGTCATTCGGTCCGCCAGAGGGTTTACTGAACTGCCCGGCATAAGCATTCAGGCCATAAACAGGGTTGATATCCATGACTTCCGTGCGAATCGTCGTGAACTCGAAGCCGGTTTTTAAAGCGTGTCGCCCGATGATCTTCGAATAATTTACTTTGGGATTCCAGGTGGTTGGGTTTTGGAATTGCGGATTAGTCGCCTGACGGCCAAACTGTGAAAAGCCGCTCACGTTTTGCGTGTTCAAACCGCCCACGACATCAGGCGAGGAAGGAACGCCGGGAATGCCGAATAGGGTCTGCATACTGGCTCCTCCGTAATAAACCGGGAACTTACCGCCGAGAATATGGGTAAAGCCGAGCCGCGCTTCGAGAAGTGATGTGGGCGTAACCGTCCAGGTGTAACCTGCTGCCGCAGCCTGATCGAGTATACGGACATAGCCATTACCGTTACCGCCCGCCGGACCCGGAATGTCCGGCTGATAAAACTGATTGTCCTTGCGCTGGCTCCAGCGCAGAAAAGCAGTCATCCGGTTGTTGATCTGGCCGTCAACTTTGGCGTCGTACTTGTCGTAGTAATCGCGGGTGAGCAGCAGCGCCTGATAGTTGTTGGAGCGTCCCGGCAAGTTGGGCGCGGGAAGCGCGTCAAGAACTTGCCGCGCGAAGGGCGTGACGGCCGTCGCTGGAATTTGCGTATTCTTTGGATAAAGAGTACCGGTTAATGGATTGATAACATCCGAAGGCAGGATTCCGGCGCGATCGTTCAAAGTGGGCAAGGAGTCGTAATTCAGCGTTCTTTGCAGAGAACGGTAGCCCTCATAGTCAGTAAAAAAAAAGAGCCGGTTCTTAATGAAGGGACCGCCGATTGTCGCGCCGAACTGGTTACGTTGGAGCGTTGGCTTCTGGAAAGTAGCGGGTCGCTGTCCGAAAACGTAGCCGATTGCGTTTAGATCCGTGTTACGCAGAAAATCGTAAGCCGTTCCGTGAAACGCATTAGTTCCCGAGCGCATGGCCGAGTTGACTACCGCGCCGCCCACACGTCCATATTCCGCGCTGA
Organism: Acidobacteriaceae bacterium; assembly: GCA_019239585.1. Classification (GTDB taxonomy): domain Bacteria; phylum Acidobacteriota; class Terriglobia; order Bryobacterales; family Bryobacteraceae; genus Bog-105. The sequence continues at coordinate 3,104 of JAFAZU010000412.1, read as the reverse complement.
AGTTGCTGGTGATGACCTTGAATTCAGCAATGGCATCGGGCGAGGGCTGTGCAACTTGATTAGAGAACCCTTGATTGCTGGTGGAGTAAGCATTGTTATCCAGACCGTCCAGGAGGAAATTGTTATAAGTACTGCGCATCCCATTCGCATTGAAAGCGCCTTCGCGGGGAGTAGTCTGCAAACCGGCAGCTAGCGGAGAGCGGTGAACGTTTGTCGCCAGTAAAGCAAGATCGGAGAAGTTGCGGCCATTGAGCGGCAGTTCAACAATCTGTTGCGTATGAATCACCTGTCCCTTCTCACTGGAATCCGTTTCCAGAACGGCGGCAGCGCCTTCCACGTTTACGACTTGGCCCACCGCACCTACCTGCATGTTGATATCAACACGCTGACGGGCGTTAACATTTACAATAATTCCTTCCGTGACAAACTTCGTAAAGCCGGTTTGTTCGGCGGTGATTCTGTAACGGCCCACCTGGACATTGAAGAAATCATATTGTCCGCTCTCATCCGAGACGGTTTTGGCTGCAATGCCGGTATCTTCGTTCGTGAGAGTGATAGTCGCCTTAGGGATAATCGCGCCGGAGTTATCCCGTACGGTGCCCAACACTTCGGCTGTCTCAAACTGCGCCCAGGCCGAAAAAGTAAGCAAAAATAAACCAAGTAGGCTACTAAGAATTTTCCCCATCAGTTTTCCCCAAATGAATCGGTTATAGCAGATCAGAGTTAAGGTCTAATGAATAAGGAGAGGAGTTCAACCTCTCCTGACTACACGGGATAATTGAATACAGTGGCAACGCAGACTTTATTAGGCAACGCTCGTGCAGCTGGAAGTCTTCCTTATGGGCTCGATCGGGAGACCTTGATTCGCGCTTTCCGGCTTATGTATCTTTCGCGAAGTCTCGATGACCGCGAGATCATGCTCAAGCGGCAAAGCAAGATATTTTTTCAGGTGAGCGGGGCAGGCCATGAAGCGGTCCAGGTAGCGGCGGGTCTTATCTTGCGGCCAGGGAAGGATTGGGTTTTTCCGTACTATCGGGATCGCGCCTTGGCCTTAACATTGGGAATGACGGCGGAAGATATGCTACTGCAGGCGGCAGGAGCAGCACGCGATCCCAGTTCAGGCGGACGGCAGATGCCGTCGCACTGGTCTTCCCCGTCACTGCGTATTGTGACTTCGTCTTCACCGACCGGCACACAATTTCTTCACGCCGTTGGCTGCGCGCAAGTCAATCGCCTCCGGGGAAAGCATTCTGACGAAATCACACTGGTGACGTCCGGCGAAGGCGCAACCAGCGAAGGCGAGTTTTGGGAAGCGATCAATGCGGCCTGCCTGGAACATCTTCCCCTGGTGATGTTGATACAAGATAACGGGTATGCCATTTCAGTTCCGGTTGAGCGGCAAACTCCGGGTGGAAACATCAGCCGGCTTCTGGAAGGCTTCCCCGGACTGTTGCGGCTGGAAGTGGACGGCACCAGCCTGATCGATTCGTATGGCGCGCTGCAACAAGCGGTGGAATACTGCCGAAGCGGCAGCGGTCCGGCGCTGGTGCATGCCTCGGTGATTCGCCCATACTCGCATTCGTTGTCGGACGATGAGCAGTTGTACAAGCCGCAATCAGAACGCAATGCCGAAGCTCTGCGCGATCCGCTGACCACTTTTCCCGAGTTTTTGGTTCGGGAGGGCTATCTGGACCGAAGCACGCTGGAGAGGATCATTCGCGAGATTGATGCCGAAGTTGCCGAGACTTCTCAGCGCGTGCTGCGGGAAGCAGCGCCCACTGCCGATTCAATTTGCCGCTTCCTTTACTCCGGCAAGATTGATCCGCAAGCGAGCACGTTTGAGAAAGAGCCTGAGTTTCGGGGCGAGCCGCGCACCATGATTGATTCCATCAATCAGACGCTTCTCGAAGAAATGCGACGTGACGAACGCATCATTGTGTTCGGCGAAGATGTAGCCGATTGCAGCCGCGAAGAATTTCTTTCGGAGGTGAAAGGCAAAGGCGGCGTCTTTAAGGCAACAGCCGGATTGCAGAGGCAGTTCGGCAGCCGCCGTTGTTTCAACACTCCGATTGCAGAGGCAGGCCTGATTGGCCGTGCTGTCGGCATGGCCGTGGGCGGGCTGAAGCCGGTGCCGGAAATTCAGTTTTTCGATTATATCTGGCCCGCGATGATGCAGTTGCGGGATGAGGTGGCGACCTTTCGTTGGCGCTCCAATAATGGATGGAGCTGCCCGATGGTGGTGCGTGTGCCTATCGGCGGATATCTGACAGGCGGCTCGATCTACCATAGCCAGTGCGGCGAGGTGGCCTTTACTCACATTCCAGGGCTGCGCGTTGTGTTTCCCTCGAATGCGGCCGATGCTTGCGGCCTGTTGCGAACGGCCATCCGCTGCGATGATCCCGTGTTGTTTCTGGAGCATAAGAAGCTTTATCGTGAGCCTTATAACCGTGCGCCGCACCCCGGCGTAGATTTTACAATTCCATTTGGCAAAGCCAAAATTGTGAAGGCAGGCGGCAGCTTGACGATTATCACTTACGGCGCGCTCGTGCAAAAGTCGCTACAAGCGGCGGCGCTGCTTGAGCAACGGGTTCGCGGCGCATCGGTGGAAGTGATCGATCTGCGGTCCTTATCGCCGTATGATTGGGAGGCCATCAGCTTTTCTGTGAAAAAGACAAGCCGCCTGATGATTGCTCACGAAGATACACTTTCTTGGGGGTATGGAGCGGAAATCGCGGCGCGCGTCGCCAATGAGCTGTTTACGGAACTGGATGCGCCTGTGGGCAGAGTGGCGGCGCTCGATACGTGGGTGGCGTATAACCCGCAATTAGAAGATCAGATTCTGCCGCAAGTAGAAACCCTGGTTCGTGAAGGCGAGCGATTACTGGCGTTTTAGAGACTCAAGATTCTTATCTAATCTAAACTGAACGCGTCACACTGCCCGAAAGGCAATACGCTACTTTGTGCAGTAAACGACCGAGGCCTTGCGAAATGCCAGCCTCCTGACAGGCGAATTCTTTCGCGTTCTGTTCTTTTGGACGAAATTCTTCGAGGTAAAGGCCGGCAATATAAGTGCCGCGGGCAGCTTGACGGCAATGCCTGACTCT
>JAFAZU010000030.1 GCA_019239585.1 Acidobacteriaceae bacterium | reverse complement strand
CGAATTTCATGTCGTGGCGCTCGACAAGGTTGATGTCGAGATTAAACGTGGCGATTTCCTGGCGTTAATGGGGCCTTCCGGATCAGGCAAATCGACTTTGTTGCATCTGATTGCCGCGATGGACAAACCCACCGACGGCGATATCGAAGTGCTCGGCGCAAACCTGCGTCAGCTTAGTGATAAGCAAATTGCCCATTGGCGCAACGAGCATATTGGGTTCATCTTCCAATCCTTCAACTTGCTGCCTGTCCTGAGCGCGCTAGAAAACGTAGAGCTGCCTTTAAAGCTCACGCGTCTTAGTAAAAAAGAACGCCTGGAACACGCCGAAACCGCTCTGAAACTGGTCGGCCTCGGAGATCGCATGAAGCATTTGCCGAAGCAGCTATCAGGTGGTCAGGAGCAGCGTGTCGCAATCGCCCGCGCCATCGTTACTGACCCTGATTTGATCCTTGCGGATGAGCCGACCGGAAACCTCGATGCCACTTCTGCGGAGGACGTTTTGACAATGCTCAAACGGCTGAATGGAGAGTTTGGCAAAACCATCATCATGGTGACGCACGACCCGCACGCGGCCAAGTTCGCCAAAACCGTACGTTATCTGGAAAAGGGCAAGCTGCTCAATGTCGGCCAGCTTCCGGCAGACTGGTCTTCCGCTATAGCGCTTCGGGCCTGAGCTTTTTCCACTAATGCCGAAAGTGCCGCACGCCCGTAAATACCATGGCGACGTTGAGCTTGTCCGCTGCAGTAATCACCTCCGCATCCCTTACCGACCCGCCCGGTTGAATAACTGCCGTTACACCATGCTTGGCAGCTTCTTCTAGTCCATCAGGAAACGGAAAGAATGCATCAGATGCCAGCACGCAAGGCCGCAACGGCAGTATCGCTTTCATGGCTCCTGCCTTTACGCTGTCCACCCGGCTCATTTGCCCTGCGCCTGCGCTAATCAGTTGACCTTCGCGCGCATAAGTAATCGCGTTGGATTTCACGTGCTTGACCACCTTCCAGGCGAAGAGCAGCGCTCGTAGCTCCTCGTCTGTTGCTGCCCGCGCTGTTTTCGTTTCGAGTTGCTCCGGATCGAGCTTAGCTGTATCACTCGTCTGCGCCAGTAGCCCGCCGGAAATGGATTTGATCACCAGCTCAGGTCTTCCTAAAGGCTGCACTCTTACCAAACGCAGATTCTTCTTTGCCGTTAGAACTGTAAATGCTACTTCCGAATAGGAAGGCGCTGCAATCGCCTCAACAAAGAGCTTGCTCACTTCGCCTGCCGTTTCTTCATCCACTTCCCGATTTAATGCCAACACTCCGCCGAAGGCCGATACCGGATCTGCTTCGAGGGCCCGCCGGTATGCTTCCGCCAGAGACTGCTGCTCGGCGCATCCGCACGGGTTTGTGTGTTTGATGATCGCCACTGCCGGATTATCAAATTCCTGTATCAACTGCCAAGCCGCATCCAAATCCACTAGATTATTGAAGGACAGCTCCTTCCCGTGCAGTTGTTCCGCTTCGCCAATCCCGCCGTTCTCTAATCCGTAAAGCGCCGCTTTTTGATGCGGGTTCTCGCCATATCGCAAGCTCATGGTGCGTGGGGCGGAGACTTGCAATTTGTCCGGCAATTCTTCCGAGTTTTCCTTCCCTCCAATCTGCATCAAGCGTGTTGAAATTGCCGCGTCGTAAGCAGCCGTATGCGCAAAAGCCTGCTTGGCAAGACCCCAATGCGTTTCGACGCTTAAACTGCCTTCCTGAAAATCCAACTCCCTCGCAACGCTTTCATACTGCGAAGGCGATACCACCACCGCCACATCTTGAAAGTTTTTAGCGGCAGCGCGAATCATAGTCGGCCCGCCAATGTCAATGTTCTCGATTAATTCTTCACGCGTCACATCCGGCTTGGCCGCAAACCTTTCGAATTGATATAAGTTCACGACTACCATTTGAATCGGCTGAATTCCGTGTTCCTGAATGGCCCGCATATGCTCCGCGTTAGAGCGAATCGCCAGAATCCCGCCCGCGATGTGCGGATCAATCGTTTTTACGCGCCCATCCAGCATCTCCGGAAATCCGGTCAACTCGGCTACCTCGCGTACCGGCAGCCCGCTTTCACGAAGTAGTTTCGCTGTTCCTCCCGTAGAAATCAGTTCCACTCCATAGCCATGCAGCTTGCGGGCAAACTCAGCTAAACCAGTTTTATCCGTTACGCTCAGTAATGCGCGTTCAATTCGAGCCATAAAACCTATTCTGGCAAGAAGAGTGTTCATAATTGAGAAAGGGACAACGCGAAGATGGCAACAGCCACAAGCCCGCCGCTAATATCTACGGAAGAATACATCGCTCGATTCGTAGAGGGCGGCGAAAAGCCCACGTGCGAATACATTGACGGTGAACTTCGCCCAAAGCCGATGCCAACCAGAGAACATAGCCAAGTACAGTTGAACATCATACGTCAAGTAGTGCTAAATAATGAGGAGCAACTCCAGGCTTTACCTGAATTAACAACCCGACTGCGCACGACCAAATTCTATGTGCCTGACATTGCGGTTGAAGAGTTAGCCCGCCCCATTCAAGGCCGGTATCCCGGCCCTGGAGATCCGGTTTTTTTGTGTGTTGAGATCAAATCGCCGGACGACCGCATTGGAAAGTTGTTCAGTAAGTGCGAGGAATATCATTCTTGGGGAGTTCCGCACTGCTGGGTCATCGACCCCGAGCGTAAAATTGCCTGGGAGTATACTCCCGACGATGCGGAGCCGCGCAAAGCAGATACGGTGTTGAATGCCGGCGCTATCCAAATAGCACTGACGGAAATCTTCCGGCGTGTTTGAGGCGCTATAAAAGTGCGCAAAAATAAAGAGACATCATCAGTAAAAAGGAGCAGATCGGGCTGGATTCGTTGCGAGCAGGCGGGCAACAGCTGCCATTTAACGCAGCTCAAATTCGTGCTTCGCTAGAGGAGGCGGAAGAGCTGTAGCAGCGCAGGCATTCGGTTGCTGCTTTGCTGTTGTTGTGGTCTGCTACGGAAGGTGCTTTGCGGTTGCTGGCCCAGCAACATCCTGGTTATGGTGGAGCGCAGTTTTCAACGGTCCTGCGGAGAAGATCAACAAGCTCTACCACAACGTCTCTCCGAAGCTGTGTGTGTGTGAGGCTTTCGCAGATCGCAACCAGATCGATCACCTGTGAAAGCTGTCGCCAGTTTTCCGGCAATGTGCCGCTGTTCAAGTACCCGGTTGAGAAGTGCGGTTCGATGAGAGAATGCCAAGCGCGCTCGTAACGAAGGAAGTTGCCGAAGTCCACAAGCGGAGAACTGGAAATAGCAAATTCCCAGTCGAGAACAGCGGCAACCGACCAGCGGCCCGCGATACAGCGTACCAGCAGATTGCGTTTGTTGAAGTCGCCATGAGCGAGGTTTGTTGCGCTGTCGAGCGTCGCCAGCTGTGCCGCCCAGGACCACAGGAAAGCGCTGGTCTGGTCCCGCAAATCCGCCGGCACTCGCTTTCGCAAGTGCTCCGATCCAAGGCATAAGTCAACGAAGTGCGGCAGGGGATCGGCTCCCTCGAGCAGGGGCTTTGTCACGGCAGGCCCGGGAGCAAGCCATCCTGGTTTGGAAAAGCTGAACCTGCTAACGGCGGCCAGAGTTTCGCCAGCCGAGTATGCCGCCTGAGCAATAGCTTCTGCGTCGCCGCTCTTCTTCAACTCACGGAAACTGAGACCCTCGACGTAGCTCATGAGTACCAAAGGCGGGAGGTCATCCGATCCATGCGGTTTGGCTCCGATCACTTCCGGCACGGGAACTGAAGAGCCAATCAACCGAAAAAGGTCAATCTCTTTTTGGCAGAGCGAACTGTCGTGCTCGTAAATACGGAGCACAACCAGCTCCGGCGTGGAGTCCAGGCTAATTCTGAAGTTTGTATTACGCAAACTATCAGGGAAGCGTTGCACACCCAGCACGCGGCGACGTGGAAGGACGGTCTCTATCATCCGCTCTACCGTTAACAAGGACAGTGTGCGGCGCGGCTCGGAGCGCATCCAACGGGCTTCTTCCGGAGCACCGGAGACCATTGCTGTGAGTTTAACGCAGGCTGGCTTGCACCGGTTTATCAGCGTTGGCGACGGTTGCTACCGTTTCCGAGCCGCTGGTTTTCCGTACCGTAATCCTTCCGCGCTGCGTGATCAGATTTAAGTCCGGGCCGGCTCCGACGGAGCCTTCCAGGCGCGCGCCGCGTCCTTCCGAAACTTCTTTTAAGGCATCCCCGAATTCGTTGGAGATATCTCCATGCTCCGTGCTGGCGGTCATCGCGAAAGCGGCCGCTTGGGGGAGCGCTAATTCAATGTTTCCCGACTTCGTGCGAATGGCCATTTTACCCACAGGAAGGTGGCCGGGGCGCAGTTCAATATCACCACGATCGACGTTGAGATCCAGACTGCTCGTGAAGTTTTCAATCGTGACATCGGTGGCGCGCGTAGTTAAGTGCGTAGGTCCGACAACATTTTGCATGGTGATGCTGCCGCGCTCCAGCCGGATCTCTCCCGGCACCTGCTGCACGTCAAATTCGGTCCGCAGGTTCTCCACTTTGATGGGCTTCTTCAAACTGCGAAGCGAGATGCTGCCGGTGTAGCTCCCGTTTACGGTAACCTGACCATTGATCTTCGTCAGTTCGATATCCGTGCCGTGGCCGCGCAAATCTACCGCGCCGTTGACCTCGGTACAGCGGATCAAATCGCTGCGGCGCGTGTTGATTTTGACGCTGCCGCCTACGTTCTGCAGCCGCACTCCTGCATTTTCGCTGCTGATATCCACGTCGCCTGCCAGAGCGGAAACGTCAAAGTCGCCCGCAGCGCCGGTTGCTTCCAGGCTGGCGCCTTTGGGAAGGGAGATCTCCAGGTCCGTATTAATACTGGTGCGGGTGTAAGTCCGGTCCTGATGGCAGCGCACGATGATCGTGTTGCCTTGTGTGAGCAGTTCCACCGGGGTTTGGGCATTTGTCCGGGCGGCGTCGTTTTCTTCAAAGGCGCGGATGACTTTATGACCGCTCACAGTAACTCCTTGCTCGTCCCCTCCCGTGATTTTGGCGTTGCCGCGAAAGCTTTCAATCACTAAATGAGGCGATTTTCCGGTGGGTCGCTGCAAGGAATCGAAGGAAAACTCGTGTTCCTCACCAAAAGCTTGCACTCCCCTTTCCAATCCGGCTAAACGCCACCACGTGTCAGGTCTTCGAAACTCAGACGTGACCAGGCCGGCTAGGCAGATAAAGATCACCAACACCCAAGCCCCGCCGGAAACGCCGTTCACCGGCAAAGGCCGATTCATCACAAATCGGAAGCAGACCTCTACCAGTTGCAGAGCGCCCCAGGCAATCAGAATGTACGGCCAATAGCGGGCGATAAAGTCGGCAATTTGGAAGTTGGGCGATAAGGCGTGGATCAGGAAGACCGCGCCGATCAGGATCAGTATGAGAGGACCGGTTAAGGAACCGCGAGCTCTCATCGAAGCGGCCCTCCCGGCGGCGGTGGCGGAGGCAACTGAACAAAACCCTGCGGAGTAACAGCACGCTCGATCAGCTTTGTCAGTCCAATCACGATCAGTATCAGCGGCCACGTGCGGGCAAAAGATACAATGCCTGCCTGCTGGATGGCAAATAAAAAGCCTAAAGTAATCAGCAGAATCGGCCCGCGCGCGGCTTGCACGAAGAGCGCCAGCCTATTGTCCACGCCTGACCTCCAGAATGGAATTGGCGTTTCCAGCGGAAGGATTGCTGCCGGTAAAATCTACCGGAGGCACCGAAGGCGGCGGGATGCTCGATAAGGCGCAAGCTCGTGAGTAGAGCATGGCGGCTCCCGCGACAATCAAGATCACAGGCCAGAACCGACCGATTTCACGAAACTCGACCAAGTGCAGGGTGTCGAGCAGGAAAAGAACGCCAATGACGATCAGGAGAATGGGACCTGCCGGGGTGCGAACCGGGAAGCGGCTTTGTGACCCCGCCAAACTGGACCACTCGGCTACCGCTATACCCATCTGCCGCTTCTTGGCCGTATGATAGGCCTCAAAAGCCATGTAAAAAATGAAAGCCGCCAGCATGATCCCTAAAAATGGCCCGCTGGCATTATGCCCGTTGCTGTCCGCCAAGCTGACAAGCAGGCCGAAAACAAGGGCGTGAACCAATCCTTTTATGTACTGGCCGTTGTAGATGGCGCCCACGCCGGGAATCCAGCCCAGGATAAAGGCTAATGCGGGGGACGTGCGAAGGCCCGTACTGTTAAGGCTGGCGGTGGTTCCTGCCACGTAGGGATTGGATGAATCGAATGCTCCTCCGCTTGGCGGCGCAGATCCTCCTGCGGCGACTGGCGCGTGCTCCGGGCAGAACACGGTGCCTTCCGCAGGCCGTTGGCATCGTTCACAAAGCGGCCGTCCACAGGACCGGCAATAAGCGGTTGCCGGCGCTTCCGAGTGCTGATAACAGTTCATTTCTTATCTCCCTTCGCTTGACCCTGAGTTTTCCGTTCGCTAGACCCTTTGGTTGGTTGCGGCGCTCCTGCAGACTCGTCTTGGAGACTCCGGAGCCGGACTTCAATCTCATAAACCCAGCGCAAATTTTCGTAATACTTCACTGCGCGGTCTTTCACGCGCATCGCCCGATCTTCCACGCCGCCCCAGATCCTGACCGGGTTCAAATCAGCGGCCTGAATCTGTTGGACTCTTACGCCCGTGCAGCGTTCCAACATGGCAAACGAAAGAATTGTCATCGCCATGCCCATCACCAGCCGGGGCTGCAAAATCGGCTGCAGCCACTTGCTGGTGAGTTTGCTGAAAAAGCCTTGCCGTTCCCAGGGGTCCCGAATACGCCCGGTAGGAGCCGCGTAAGCAATGCGCGTAATCAGCTCGGCGGGAACTTGGACCTCCTCTGCCCGTTGCAAAAAACGAAAAGCGCCGTTAACATCCTCGAACAATTCCCGGCAGTTAACGCAAGACAACTTATGCTCTTCCAGAGCGGCGCGCTGCGGCGCCGGGAGCGTGTTGTCCAGGTAATCAGCCAGCAGAATTTCGAATTCGGCGCAATTCATCTCGGGTACTTCATTTCGCTCTACACAGTCACCTTGTTTCGCCTTAACACGCGTGCTAATTCCGCGCGTCCTCGATTCAACCGCGACTTGACGGTGCCTTCCGGAACGTCCAGCACGCGGGCGATTTCTCGATATTCCATTTCCTGCAAATCCCGCAGGATAACCGCCTCCCGCAGTTCGGGAGACAACCTTCCCAAAGCTGCCTGCAGCAGTTCTCCGGCTTCGCGGCCTGCCAGTAAACCATCAGTCCGGGAGAGGGGGGCAGTGCGTTCTTCCAGAACCGCCAGTTTGTCCTCAATCGCGTCCGTCACCCGCTCGTTTTTGGTCCGGCGGTAGTGGTCCACCAACAGATTACGCGTCAGGCGCGTCAGCCAGACCGTAAAACAACCTTCTCCGGCGCGAAAGCTTCCCAGGGTTTTGAAAACGCGGAGGAAGACCTCTTGCGTTAGATCCTGCGCCTCGCTTGCGTGATTCGTAAAACGATAGCAGAGTCCGTAGACACGACGACTGTAGCTCTGAATCAGTTGATCCCACGCGCCCTGCTCTCCGCGAAGGCAGCGCTCCACCAACTGCGTTTCAGGATCCGACTGCTGTGACCTTCCCCAGTGTTCCGTATCCTTCACGGCAGCAGACACGCCTATTGCTTTAAAGCTTAACGAACTCTTCCCTTTGAAGGGAATGGGTGCAACCGCGACGGCCGACATGAAAGTTCCTCATTACTGGGCCTGATGCAGCCCCGGCGCATAACCTCCAAACCGGACCCGGTACCAGACACATCCCGATAAACGAGAACCAAAAGGCGAAAGTTCAATTAAATTCAATAGTTCCATGCTGACTATAGAGATATTAAATTATCTTATTTGCTGCCTTAACCTTTCTTTGCTGCGTCCACTCCTGAGACAAATAAAATGATGAGTTTATGACATGTCCTTTCTGTGGACACCGCGAAGATAAGGTGATGGATTCACGGGAAAGTAAGGACGGCGACTCGATTCGACGCCGGAGACAGTGCCTGGCCTGTGAGCGGCGGTTTACGACTTATGAACGTTGCGACGAAATCCCTCATATGGTCATCAAAAAAGACGGGCGAAGAGAACACTTTGATCGTCAAAAGGTTTTGAATGGCCTTTTGAAGGCTTGCGAAAAGCGGCCGGTCAGCATGGGCAAGCTGGCGGAACTGGTGAGCGAGGTCGAATCGGATCTCCTCGAGAGTTCTGAACTGGAGATTTCAACCACTCTGATTGGTGAAAAGCTGATGGAACGGCTGCGAAATCTCGACAAAATTGCTTATGTCCGGTTTGCTTCCGTGTACCGGGACTTCCAGGATGTGGAAGAATTCTTGAGCGAGTTGAATAACGTAGCGCCCGGCCGGAAAGTCTAAAAGGCAGGAAGGCTGGGAGGGGAAGCGGAGGCGGCTGAATGTGGGCTATCTTTCGTGAAACCAATCATTTTCGGCAACATCTTTGTTTATAAGGTATTAACTTCCGCTGCGAAACCGGGTATAATTAATGAACGCAATAGTTACAAGTTTGGCCCTTGCATCAGCCGTCCCGGCCATTCCAGCGGAAAATTATCAAAATTTGAAAACGAGGTTTGCTCGGTGTTGTATATACCGATTGTTTCGGTGAATGTGTCCCCTTTGCTCATCAGTGTGCCTAAATGTTTGAGGAGAGGTAAGTAGGTAAGTGGATCAATTCGAGGATCAATATTTAGCTGAGGGACGTGAACCCATTGGGTTGCCGTTCGATGAAGACGCCAATTTCTTTCATCCTGAGGAAGTTCAGGATGAAGAGTTTCACGGGGCTCA
>JAFAZU010000736.1 GCA_019239585.1 Acidobacteriaceae bacterium | reverse complement strand
CCGTGAAGTAGGCATTACAGAACTCAGTCAACTGCGAGCGGTCGAGCTGTCCCTTTTGAAGGCCTGTCAAAATGGATAGAGCCCTCTCTTCCTCTTTACTGCGACCGATTACGGTGGGCCTAAGCTCGGCTGCAATCGCGCTGGCCGCCGGGGAGGCGTCCTGGTTTGTCAGCACGGTAATAGCTGCTTTGTCGTCTGAAAATACAGTATTATCAGCAACAAAGCCGGAAACCTCGCCGCTGTGAGAAATGAACCTGTGTTTATTTCTCTCGCCGACAGATACGCCCAGTCCGTAACCGGTCTCTTTACCGTTTTTGAGCTTCACATCCTTCCACATCTCTTCGTATGATTGCGGCTTCATCAGCGTACGATGCATCATGCTGATGTTCCACAACGCTAAGTCATGCGCTGACATCGCGAGTTCACCCGCCGCAAACAGCCAGCCCGCGCCTTCCTTGGGCGCTGGATGCAGTGGCCCTAAGGCATGCCGGTAATAACCACTTGAGTCTGTAGACGGCAATCGGCTGGCGTCTATGTTGTAGACGCTTATCATATTAAGGGGTTTAAAGATGCGCTCCTTTAACTGATCCAGCAATGGCTTCCCGCCTGCAATTTCGGCGATCCTTCCGGCAATGACGTAATTTGTGTTTGAGTACTGCCATTTAGTTCCGGGATCAAAGTCAAGCGGTTTTCGCGCCCATCTGCTCAATATGTCTTCGACGGTTGCGGGTTGCAGCATGGAGGTCATGACGTAATCTTCCGGCCAATAGTCCTGGTAGCCGGAAGTGTGCGAAAGCAACATGCGGACCGTGATCTCTCGGGCACGCGTCAGGTCCGGCAGGAACTTACTAACCGGGTCGTCAAGCGAGAGCTTGCCATCCTCTATCAGCAACAGTATCGCCGCCGCCGTGAACTGTTTACTGATCGAGCCAATGGAATACCGCATCTCCGGTCTTGCTTCCGTCAGCGGCGAGAGTCGTGCTTTTCCGTAAGCTTCGACATAAGCAATTTGTCCATCTTTGACGATTGCTATCGAAGCGCTCGGAACACCCGTTGTGTCCAGAATGCGTTTTACCGATGCGTCGATTTGTGCTGTTATCCCTGCCGAAAGAGCCGTTTGAGCATGGGCGCAAAAACTTAAAATAGCCAGACCCATTACAGGCCTAGTGAACATTCTTTCGAACCGGCGGAGAAGGCGCGAAAATTTGTGCATTGTGTTTTTAAAAGTATCATTCGCTCCTTGGCCGAACGCTCGCTAAAGTTGAAAGTTTTTGAGCGTTCATGTAGAGCAGAAGGCGGTCGGCCTGTAATTGCTCACTTGCTGTTTGGGCACTTAATCTTGCCTTTTCGCTGAAAGCTTTTGCTTCTTCCATGTCGCCGGATTCTAGGCTACAGTAAGCCATGATGGAGTAATATGTGCAGGTCCACTCGACTTTGATGATTTTCAGTTTTGAAAGCAGTTGCGCGGCCGTGCTGAATTTCTGTCTGTTGAACTGTAACAGCGCCAGTTGAAATCTGGCATCATCGAAATCGGGTGACAGTTCCAATACGCGTTCGAAGAGTGAGATTACTTCCTCCTCAGGAGCGCCAGCCTGCTTCTGCATAACGGCGTAACGGTAGATCATATCCGGATGGTGAGAGCCATGCTCGACGGCCCGGGCGAAGTAAGAACGTGCGTCGTCCACTCGGCTCATGTTCCAAGCGACATACCCCAATTTTTCTTCTATCAACGGGTTGTTAGGGCTTCCTTTCGCTAGTTCCGTTAACGTTCGCAGTGCCTCGGGAGCAGTTGCAGGATGAGCGGCGAGCAAGTCCACGAGCGCAAGTATTTTCTCCTCATCTGACAATGGCTTAATCTGTAGCTGAGTCAAGGATTTTCGTGGGGGAAGGTGGAAGCTGGCCGTGTTCGCTGCCATATGCGGCCAGTAATGCTTGAGATCGGCTTCTACTTGCTCCAGACTTTTTCCGTAAACTTGCAAAAGGGCGTCAGAGGACGGAACGCCTGAGGAGACCGCCTGGAGAAATCGTGAAAACTGTGCTGAGTATTGCGGATCTAAAGACAGCATGTGAGTTAAGGCCCAGCTCTGCGCATAGAAGGCCGAAAGCTTGCCGCTTTCGCTGTAGTAGGGCGAGTTTAATGTCACTGCCAAAAGGGTTTTCAGATCCATAAGAGAATTTGTTTTCAGCACGGCTATCCGCCCCGGCAGTAGGTGACCGATAATTGCCTGCTGTTCGTTTAACTCAAGTGAAGAGTAAAGATCTGCTAAACCCTCGCTGAGCCAAGTTGGCAGCTGGAGGCCGGCCTGCTTTACCACGTAATGAGTGTATTCATGAAGCGCGGCTTCGTAGTGCTCCGGTTTAATATCTTGGAGGGCAATGTAGTCGCAGTTTGGGCTATGTAAAAAGTGACCAAAGGCGCTGCTGTTCAAACGATACGGCGCATACTCATCCTTTGATCGAAAGGCGAATACGCGGACAGGCTGCTTCAGCGTAACTGACAGGGCGCTTTCACTTTCGAAGAATTCGCGGGCGTCCTCCAGCAGCTGAAAGACTGCTTGCCCATCGCCCTCGCTATTGCTGGTTAGGAGTTCGATTTGGGAACTGTGAAGATTGATCCATTGCTGAGCCTGGCAGATCTCTTGAGATAAAGCAGCGGTAAAGAGTACATAAAATATATCCCCTAAGGTGTTCCATCTCACGACGAGCTTATCGGGAGAGATTCTCTATCCCGTTATGGCAGAAAATTCTTCTGGCCTGTAACTTTAGTTCTGGTCCTCACGTTTCGCTCCCGATGAAAATTGATCGAAAGCCCTAGAGAAAACTACCCGGCAATTCGCACCCTCTTACGATGATTGCTGCGAGGCATAGCTATATAGTCCGTCGGATGCTATGTTGGGCAGGGCTTTTTGTTGCGCTGATGCTCAGTATCTCTCTGCATACAGAGCGTCGTTCAAACAAAATAGCCCTGAACAAGCGTGTCCCTATCGATACGCACGAAGCGGTAAGAAGTATTTATCCGTTATCGGTGATTTATGGCGGCGCTTATTCCGCTGAGGAGCTAAACCGGGCTCGGCGGCTCGACCCTGTGGTTCGGGTACATTACGCCGATTTCGGAAAAACTGCCGTTGCCCAGCAAACCCCGAAAGACCTCCTAATGTATGTTTCATACCGGAAAGCAGATCGGGTTTACTGGACGAAAACAAAGCGGCGCATACCGGC
>JAFAZU010000551.1 GCA_019239585.1 Acidobacteriaceae bacterium | reverse complement strand
CAGGTAAAAATCAGTCGAAGCCGGTCATCGGGGATTTCGCCGACACCGTCCTTCGGCTCTTCGACAGCTTGAGGGAAGCTGTCTATGTCGTATAAATCCAGTTGCTCCTCAAACCGTTGACGGCGTCGAAGGCGGTCAATGGCCTTGTGCCGGGCTGTTTGAACGATCCATGCTCGCGGAAACTCTGGGACTCCCCAAACTCGCCACTGCTCGACAGCAGATGTAAAAGCTTCCTGCGCCGACTCCTCCGCCAGATCAAAATCGCCGAACATTCCAATTAGCGTAGCGATGATCCGGCCCCAATCGGAGCGGTAAACAACTTCAACGACTTCGGCACCCATAAAAGCAGCGGTTTCCATACTCCCCCGTCCGATGTTGATTTGGTAGTTGCCGTTCTATTATACATCCATAGGCGTATAAAAGGCGAATATCGAAAGAATACTTCGACGAAAATATTTGCTGCTAAGGTGTCGATTTGGCCGCTTGTCGTTCGATTCACTAGTGGAGGAAGCAAATTGAAATATATGTTACTGATCTATTCAGACGAGCAGGCCTGGAGCGAGGCCGAACGGGAGCACTGCTATCAAGAGTCGACCCAGCTTGCGCATCAGCTTCAAGCCGATGGCCAGTATCTGGCCGCTTCCCCGCTGCAGCCTGTGTCCATGGCGACCAGCGTTCGGGTACGCGACGGCAAGCCGCTTGTAACGGACGGTCCGTTCGCGGAAACGCGCGAACAACTCGGCGGATATTTCCTGGTCAATGCCAAGAACCTCGACGAAGCAATCAGTATCGCCAAGCGGATTCCCGGAGCACGCTTGGGCACTGTCGAGATTCGCCCGGTCCTTGAGATTCCGGGATTGCCAACAGATAAAGGGGCTCGGACGACCGAACCCGACCGGGTACTATGCGCTTAATTCAGAGACAGAAGGAGAAATAAAGATGCGTTTTATGGTTTTAGTAAAAGCTGACAAGGATTCAGAAGCGGGCATTCTTCCCGATGAGAAGATACTCGCCACAATGGGAAAGTACAACGAAGAGCTGATGAAAGCGGGCGTGCTGCTTGCGGCTGAGGGTCTCCAGCCAAGCTCGAAGGGCGCGCGTGTCAAATTCTCGGGAGAAAAGCGCACCGTGACTGATGGCCCCTTCGCTGAAGCAAAGGAGTTAATCGCCGGTTTCTGGCTCTGGGAGGTGAACTCGAAGGAAGAAGCTATCGAGTGGCTCAAGCGCGCTCCGTTCGACGGGGGAACCGAGGTGGAACTTCGACAAGTGTATTGTGCCTCAGATTTCGGCGTTGAGTTTACACCGGAACTCAGAAAGCAGGAAGAGCGCATGCGAGCGCAACTTGGGGAGCGCAGCAAAAGTTTATCTTAAGGAGCACAACAATGCAATTAAATCCATATCTTCAATTCAACGGCCAATGTGAGGCGGCTTTTCAGCTTTACCAGCGATGTCTCGGAGGCAAAATCGAAGCCATGATGAAGTATGCAGATGCGCCGCCGGAGGCACAGGTGTCGCCTGACTCTCGGGACAAAATCATGCATGCCCGCCTCGTTGTGGGTGACGCGGTTTTGATGGGATCTGATGGTGGTCCTGAACGCTACGAGCTGCCCAAAGGCTTCTGCGTGTCGATCCAAATCAAAGACTCGGCGGAAGCAGAACGCATCTTTAACACGCTGGCCGAAAACGGACAGGTGCATATGCCGCTTCAGCAGACTTTCTGGGCCGCTCGTTTTGGTATGCTCAGGGACCAATTCGGCATACCGTGGATGGTCAATTGTGAGGGCGATGCTTCGGAAAGGGCTCGGGCGTAGGGATGAGCGGGGTGCGGGTTTTAGTAGGTACACGGAAAGGCGCGTTTGTTCTAACATCGGACGGCAAGCGTGAACAATGGGATGTCGGAGGGCCTTATTTTGGCGGTTGGGAAGTCTATCACCTGAAAGGCTCACCTTTTGACCCAAACCGGCTCTATGCGTCACAATCCAGCGGCTGGTTTGGGCAGTTGATTCAACGCTCGGACGATGGCGGCAAAACGTGGGAGCCGGTGGGCAACAAATTCGCATACACCGGCGCTGCCGGCACTCATCAATGGTATGATGGCACTCCCCACCCCTGGGAGTTTAAACGAGTCTGGCATCTTGAACCCTCATTGACCGATCCAGATACCGTGTACGCCGGAGCGGAAGATGCCGCCCTATTCCGCTCCAGCGACGGCGGACAGACCTGGCAGGAGCTCCCAGG
>JAFAZU010000567.1 GCA_019239585.1 Acidobacteriaceae bacterium | reverse complement strand
GGGAGGTGGAGCGTCAGAGTAAAAATAGGAACTCAGCCCGACCTATTTGGATTTATGGGGCTCTGTTGCATTTAGCATTCCGCTATGAGGCGAGCACATTGCGCCAGATCTCGCCAGAGCACCAACCAAAGCAGAAGGGAACACCCTGGTTGGGGGCGGCCAGGCAGGTTCTTCGCTCCTGTGCTCGTGCCAGACCATAGAGCGCTGAAACACAGAGGCAAGCGGGCCAGGGGCGAGGGCTCGTTCCGCCCGGCGCGGGGCGCACCAGGCAAGGCGTTGAACCCATGCCCCTGCTGGGCAAGGGACGAGTTTGGCGCCTGTGAAAAGCTGAGGAGGGCGCCGCCCGTGGGCTGGACAGAGCCTTTGCATCACTGCCCTGCCAAGCCCATAAGCATTGTAATGTGCTGGATCATCTCACGGAGGAGCAGCAACCGGCAGTGGCGCGAAAACTGAACACGGCCTATGCGCTGGAGGACTATGCGGCTGCCAAACAAGCGTTGGACGGCCTGCATCACGAGTTAATGCATCTGAATCCGAGCGCCGCCCGCAGCTTGGCCGAAGGATCAGAAGAAACTCTCACCATGCACCGTCTTCATGTTCCGCCTCAGCTACGTTTGACCCTGACCAGCACGAACGTGATCGAATCGGCTTTCTCCATCGTGGAGCGGGTTTTGTCTCAATGCGAAACGCTGGCACAGCGGCGATCAACGCGAACGTTGGGTCGGCTCCGGCCTGCTGATTGCTCAAAAACAGTTCCATCGCATCAAGGGATATAAACGAATTCCCGCTCTCATGGCAGAGCTGGAAGCGACCGCGCCTGTCAAAATACCGCTTGCGAAACGGAAGAAAGCGTCGTAGCTTGATTTATTGGAGAGCCGCTACTTTCAATGGAAAGGCGGACGTTTCCATGAGGATCAAGTAGAAAATCTTGTAATATCAAACCAAAAACGGGATCACGCAAAGGGGCGACTTACGAAGCTGAGATCTTCAACTTTAAATTTTCGTTCAGTGAGAGCAGGTTGGCATTTGACCCGTATTCGACTTAGTACTCCGTAAAATAAGTTTTGTTATCTTTATATCGATCCATACTCCCCGAAAAAGAGATATGAAGAAGCAGCATCTTCCGTTGAAGAAGTCCGAGCGGGAGTACTTGGAGAAGCTCTTGGAGAAGGGCCAACTGAGGGCGAAAGTTTTTAAGCGAGCCACGGCTTTCCTAGAGTTGGAGCGGGGTAAAACATTTGGGGCGGTCGCGGCGACATTAAACGTTGACCGGGTGAGCGTGATGAGATGGCGGGACAGCTACCGGCGGCAGGGATTGAAGTCGCTTGTGGATGCACCCCGTTCGGGCCGGCCCATTCAGATCGACGGCACCCAGCGAGCCAAGATCACGGCGCTGGCCTGCCGCGAAGCCCCTCCGGGCTATGCGCGATGGAACCTGCGACTGCTGGCGGAGAAAGTGGTGGAACTCGGCTATTGCGATCGCATCTCTCACACCCAGGTCGGAAACGTTCTAAAAAAAACGAACTGAAACCCCATCTCAAGAAAACATGGTATCTGGGGAAGATCAACGCCCAGTTCCTCGCTCACATGGAACAGATTCTTTGGTTGTATGCACAACCGTATGATCCTCTCTACCCCGTGGTGTGTTTTGATGAGCGCCCCTGTTTTCTCATCGGCGAGGAGGTGGCACCCCTGGCCTTGCAAAGCGGACAGGTTCGTAAAGAGCATTATGCCTAGGAAAAGAACGGCTCGTGCGCCTTACTGGCGGCGCTGGAGCCGTTGACGGGAAGGCGTTGGGCGGAGGTGTATCCGCAACGCACCAAGAAAGAATATACGCCGTTTTGTCAGAGCCTGGCGGCGGCCTGGCCCGAGGCCGTCCAGATTCGTCTAGTCCAGGATAACTTGAACACTCACAACGCGAGTTCCTTTTATGAGAACTTGCCGGCTCACGAAGCCTTTGCCTTGCGGCAACGCTTCGAGTTTTACTACACGCCCCAATCTGCCAGCTGGCTCAACAGGATCGAAATCGAATTTTCTGCTCTCGCGCGTCAATGCCTGGACCGGAGGATCGCAACTCTGGAGCAACTCAAACGAGAAGTGCTGGTGAGGATGCAAGCACGGGACGCCAAGAGAATTAAAATCAACTGGCAGTTTTCCCTAGCAGGAGCCAGAGAAAAAATGAATTCTCATTACCAACGGGTATTCGCGCAGAATATTCAATGCAAGAGAGTATAACAAAACTTATTTTACGGAGTACT
>JAFAZU010000539.1 GCA_019239585.1 Acidobacteriaceae bacterium | reverse complement strand
CTGGACCTCGGTCTTGTGGGCGGGGGCAGCCTTCACCGCCGGTCTGCGTGAGCTACCTGAGAATCCCCGAGAGTTCAATCCACTAGTCTCTGTGGCATTGTTCCGTACTTTGAGCGCCGCCATTCAAGGCATTGATGCGCATATCGTCGATGTGGAAGTCGATATGTATCCGTCCGGGACAAACCGCGACTTTGTGACAGTAGGTATGCCGGACGCGGCTGTCAAGGAAAGCCGGGAGCGTATTAAATCGGCTCTTTTGAATTCCGGCTTTGGTTATCCAAGCAAATCCGTCACCATCAATCTAGCCCCGGCCAACGTCCGTAAGGAGGGCGCCGGATTCGATCTGCCTATGGCTACTGCGATTCTAGGCGCAATGGGAGCGGTCGGAAGCGCAGACGGCTACATGCTGGTGGGCGAATTATCTCTTGACGGCAGCCTGCGTCCTATTCGAGGGGCGCTCTCCATTGCGGTTTGCGCCGCGAAACGCGGTATTCAAAACCTTCTTGTGCCTGTTGACAATGCCTCGGAAGCGGCCGTGGCGGAAGGCGTCCGTGTGTTTGGCCTTCGGCACTTGGCCGAAGTCGTTCAGTTTTTGAAAGAGCCCGCAGCATTCCAGCCTACATCCGCTGCTCTACCGGAAAGTAATACAAAGGAGTTCGAAGTTCCGGATTTCAGCGATGTCCGTGGGCAGACCATGGCGAAACGCGCTTTGGAGATCGCAGCGGCAGGAAATCACAACGTTCTCATGATCGGGCCGCCCGGTTCCGGTAAAACCATGCTGGCCAAGCGTTTCGCCGGTATCTTGCCGAAACTGACCTTTCGGGAAGCTTTGGAAGCCACGCAAATTCACGGCGTGACAGGTATTTTGCCGCCCGGTATCGGCATTCTCAGGAGCCGCCCTTTCCGGGCGCCGCATCACACCATCTCCGATGCCGGTTTAATCGGAGGAGGAAGCGGCAGCCCTAGGCCCGGTGAAGTCAGCCTGGCACACCAAGGCGTACTGTTCTTGGACGAGCTTCCTGAGTTCCCGCGCGGCGTGCTTGAACAACTGCGGCAACCGCTGGAGGAAGGCTCCGTCACGCTGGCCCGCAGCGGCGGAACGCTGACCTTTCCGGCGCGGATCATGCTTATAGCCGCTATGAATCCCTGCCCGTGCGGGTTTTATGGCGACAGCACACGTGAATGCCGTTGCACGCAAGGCATCATCCAACGTTATCTCGCGAAAGTAAGCGGCCCCTTGCTTGATCGTATCGACATGCACATTGAAGTGCCTGCTGTTGCTTATAAAGAACTCCGGGGCAAAGCCGACAGCATCTCTTCCACGCAAATTCGTGAGCGCGTCGAGGCCGCCCGCGAAAAACAGCGGACCCGAGGGTTCTACAACTCGCAGATTCCCACATCACAACTGCGCATCTTGTCCGCATTGGACGAAAGCGGAGAACGTACTTTGGAAATGGCGGTGCGCCGCATGAACCTGTCCGCGCGCGCTCATGACCGTATTTTGCGGGTGGCACGCACGGTTGCGGACCTCGACAATTCCGATGCAGTGTCAACCAAACATCTGGCCGAAGCGGTCCAGTGCCGTAATCTGGACCGGAACTACTGGAACTGACGCACTACTGTTCTAGCGGAAACTCAAAATACAGCATCTCCTGTCCGGAGCGGGCGTCCCGTATGCCGTTCAAGTAAATTTTGTCTCCCTTTTCCGGCTTTGCTTCAAAGTAGAAGAATCCACTGACCGAATCGCCCGGAGGCAGCATCTTCGCGATAAATGCTCGGGTAGCAATCTCCGGCGCTTCCAAAGGATTTTTCTTCCGGGAGGTTGGAATAGGAACCGGTATAGGATTGATTCCAGGCCGTTTCGCGCGGTGTCCAACGTTGAACAGATCCTGGGGAGGGACAGCGCTAGCGTGGCGGCCATCGGACGCTACCAGGTTCACTTCTAAATACTGCAGGTCCAAAGCGTTCCGGCCCTTGTTCTCGATCACAACCAGAACCGGCAGCACACCATACTTCAGCGGATCGACCTTTTTACCAAAAGCATCTTCGGTCAGTTCCGGCTTATC
>JAFAZU010000452.1 GCA_019239585.1 Acidobacteriaceae bacterium | reverse complement strand
TTTTGGGATTCGGGTTCTGGATTGCCGGTTTCTTCGGCAACTCCATTCACTGGCGCGGTCGGCGCTATATTCTGAACCGCGACGGCACGGTTCAACTGGTCAGCTAATCGGGTCTACGGAACAGGATGCCCTTTTTCGCGATTCTCAGGATTATCGCGGGCAGCTTCCTCTTCGAGTTCCTTTGAAAACCGCTCATTGTTGATGGCTTCAAAACCTTGCAGAGTGTGGTGGGAATCCGCCGCCTCCTGCAAGCTTCGAGCGGCTTTCTCTTCTTCTCCCGGAGCCGGGACCATATCCTCAATTCGTTCGTGCTCTTTTTGATCTGGCATTCTTATCTACTCACACATGAGACTATCGACTCCTGGTGAGTGTTTCCCGTTCGTTCTAAGCGGAAGGGCGGCTTAGTAGCAACGTCTTGGAACTCTCCCACAATACACATCTCCGGTATGCAGACACGGGTCGCCGTTATTTGGGCGCCATTATGCCGCAAAGTATTTGGTTACAACTCTGCAAACAATGACCGGCGCGTATTGTGTTGCAGCCGCAAATCGTTTAATCTGCCCTCGAACCCTGAAAAATTATCATGGCCACTGCTGTCTCCCTCACTCCCGCCCAAAAGCATGAACACACCAGAACGGGTCTTAGCGTCGGAGCGCTGAAACGCGCTTTTATTGACAATCTCATTTATGAGCAGGGCAAGTATCCTGAACTCGCCACGAAGCTGGATTATTACATGGCGGTTGCATCTTCCGTCCGCGACCGTCTTCTCCAGCGCTGGGTCGATACAGTTGCAACTTACCGGCAACAGAATGCCCGCGTTGTTTGCTACTTGTCGGCCGAATATCTGCTCGGGCCGCAACTGGAGAAAAACTTGTTCGATCTCGGCATTACGGCCGAAGCGAAGCAGGCCATGGAAGAGCTTCGATTGAATATACGGGAGATTATAGACGAGGAAGAGGAACCCGGACTTGGCAACGGCGGCTTGGGACGCTTGGCAGCCTGCTTCATGGATTCCCTTGCGACGCTTGAGATTCCGGCCATCGGCTACGGGATCCGCTACGAGTACGGCATCTTCGACCAAACGATTCACGACGGATGGCAGCAGGAAATTACCGACAACTGGCTACAGTATGGGAACCCCTGGGAGATCGCCCGGCCCGAATCGGCGGTGCAGATCCAATTCGGCGGACATACAGAAGCCTACACCGACGATACAGGCAAATATCGCGTACGCTGGATCGCGGACCGCGCGATCAAAGCCGTTCCCTACGACACGCCGATGCTTGGATATCGGAACAATACGGCTAATACACTGCGCCTCTGGACAGCAGAAGCGGTCGAGTCCTTCAACTTCGAAGCATTCAATGCCGGCGACTACTTTGGGTCGGTCCGGGAAAAGATGCAGTCCGAAAACATTTCAAAGATCCTTTATCCCAATGACGAAGACATTAAAGGCAAGGAGCTGCGGCTGGAGCAGCAATACTTTTTTGTCTCCGCTTCGTTGCAGGATTTGATTCGCATTCACCTGACTCAGGGACGTCTGCTCGAACAATTTCACGAGAAATGGGCCGTGCAAATGAACGACACCCATCCTTCGATTAGCGTCGCCGAGTTGATGCGCCTGCTCGTAGACGAACACGATATGGAGTGGGAACAGGCTTGGCAGATCACACAGGCCACTCTCGGTTACACCAATCACACGTTGTTGCCGGAAGCCCTGGAAAAGTGGACTGTGCAGCTATTTCAGAGTTTGCTGCCTCGCCACCTCGAAATTATTTATGAGATTAACCGCCGCTTTCTCCAAGAGGTTAAGGCGAAATACGGCGACGACACCGAACGCATCCGCCGCCTTTCTTTAATCGATGAATCGGGCGAGCGCTATGTTCGCATGGCGCATTTAGCCACTGTCGGCAGCCATGCAGTGAACGGCGTAGCGGCCCTGCACACGGAACTGCTCAAGAAGGATGTTCTCCATGATCTGTACCAAATGTATCCGGAGCGGTTCAGCAATAAGACGAACGGCGTCACCCCGCGCCGCTGGCTGGCATTAAGCAATCCCGGTTTGGCACAGCTCATTTCCAGCCGAATCGGAGAAGGCTGGATTGCGGATCTCGACCAACTTCGAAAGCTGGAAGATTACGTCGAGGACAGCCATTTTCGGGACCAGTGGCGCGAAACGCAGCACAATGTTAAGCGGGAATTAGTTACCTATATCCAAAAGAAGACAGGAGCGGTGATTGATCCAGCTTCCATGCTTGATGTGATTGTCAAACGCATCCACGAGTACAAGCGGCAGCACCTGAAAGTGCTGCACATTCTCACTCTTTACAATCGCATTAAAAAAGATCCCGGCATTTCCTTCACCCCGCGCACCTTCCTGTTCGGCGGCAAAGCCGCTCCAGGATATTACATGGCGAAACTGATTATCAAGCTGGTGAATTCCGTGGCCGAAGTTGTGAACAACGACAGCGATGTTCGAGGCCGTCTGCAGGTCATCTTTCTGCCCGACTATAACGTCACCTTTGGCCAGCGCGTTTACCCTGCCGCTGATCTTTCCGAACAGATTT
>JAFAZU010000338.1 GCA_019239585.1 Acidobacteriaceae bacterium | reverse complement strand
CCGATTGATGTTCAAGTCACCGGGCGGAACTACCCCGAAGATTACCGGATGGCGCAACAACTGGCAGCGCAGATTCGAGGGATGGAGGGCGTCGATGAGGTTTATATTCCGCAGGATGTGGACTACCCTGCCCTGCGCATGAACGTGGACCGGGTACACGCGGGCGAACTGGGGCTGAACCAGAAGGACATTGTGCAGAACGTCATCACGGCCATCAATTCCAATCAGATGATTGCGCCGAATTACTGGGTCGATTACAAGACGGGTAATGATTATTTCCTGACGGTCCAGTATTTTGAGCATGGCAAGGCAGCAATCCACAACAGCATCGATTTGAAAAACATTCCCCTACGAGCGCCGAACGGCACGCAGGCAACGACGCTCGACACGGTGGTTCATCTCCAGCACACGCAAACACCGACAGAGTTAGATCATTATCAAATACAACGCACGGCGGACGTTTATGTTACTCCGAGAGGCGAGGATTTAGGGAAGCTCTCCAAACGCATCGAGCAACTCATCAAGAACACCAAGAGCACAGGAAAGACACGGGTTGTTTTGCGCGGGATGGTGCAAGGAATGAATGAGAGTTTCAAAAGCTTTGGATTGGGATTTATTCTTTCGCTTATTCTGCTTTACCTGATCCTGACGGCGCAGTTTAAATCGTTTATCGATCCGGTGTTGATTATGTTGGCTATCCCGATGGGCTTCGTGGGCGTGATGCTGATTCTTCTTTTGACCGGAACGACGCTGAACGTGATGTCGCTGATGGGCGTGCTGATGCTGATCGGCATTGCGGGATCGAACAGTATCCTGATTGTTGATTTTGCTCATAAGCTGCGGGAGGACGAGAGTCTTCCGGTTGCCGATGCGGTCATCAAGGCGTGCCGCGTACGGCTGCGCCCGATTTTGATGACGTCACTGGCAACGATTATCGGCATGATCCCAATGGCGATGAAGCTTGGCACGGGAGCGGAACAGTATGCTCCGATGGCACGGGCGATTATCGGGGGGTTAACGACCTCCGTGATGCTCACGGTTTTCATCGTCCCGGCGGCTTATCTTCTGATTTACCGGAACCGGGAGCACGGTGCGAGCGCGTAAAAAGAGATGAGAAGGACCGTAAAAGCACTGCCGTTTTTGTTTTTGGCTTGGACGTTGTTTGCTGCCGATAGCCTCAAACTGACGCTGGCGGAAGCGCATGCTTTAGCTTTGAAGAATCAGCCGCAGATTCTGGCGTCGGAGGCAAATTTTCACCGGGCGGATCAATTGGTGAACGAGGCCCGTTCGGCGTATTACCCCAGCATTAACGGCGAGATTACGGGGTCGCAGGCGAATCCTAATGCGCGGATCGGCGCGGGATTTCTGACCGATTCACGTTTATTCAATCGCTTTGGCTATGGCCTGACGGCGTCGCAACTGATTACCGATTCGGGGCGCACTCTCAATCTGGTAGCGCAATCCAAATTACAAGCCGAATCGAGCCGCAAAGATTACCAGACCGCACGCGAGAATGTACTGCTTGCGGTTGACCAGGCTTATTACAATGCGCTCCTGGCAGATGCGCTTGTTCGATTAGCGCAGCAAACAGTGGCAACTCGTCAAACTGTGGTAGACCAGGTGAGCGAGTTGACAAGAAACAAGCTGAAATCGAACGTCGACTTAAGCTTCGCGCAGGTAAATTTGTCGGATGCCAAGCTGATGCTGCTTCGAGCGCAGAATCAAAGACAGAGCGCCAATGCCACGCTGAGCCAGGCGCTTGGTTCCGATCAATCCACGGTTTATCAATTACAGGAGGAGCCGGTTCCGGCGAGTCCACCACCGAGCGTCGATTCGATGGTGGCGCAAGCGTTTCAAAACCGGCCCGAGCTGGCGAGTTTGCGATTGCAGCGGGAAGCGGATTTGAAGCTAGTGAACGCCGAGCGCGATCTCAAGAAGCCAACCGTGAGCCTAAACGCCGTCGCCGGTTCTCTTTCCTATATTCAGCCGGGCAATGCCAACCCGGACATCCCGTTGGGGTATGAGGGTGTTGCCGTGAACGTGCAGGTTCCGGTGTTCAATGGTCATCTCTTCACAGCCCGCCGGAAAGCGGCGCAGTACCAATTGGAGGCGACCAGTCAACGGGTGCGGGACCTCCAGGAGCGGATTGCGCGGGACGTTCGTATTGCTTGGGCTCAGGCCAATAATGCTTATCAGGCGATTGGGGCATCACAGGAATTATTACGGCAGGCGAACTTGGCCTTGGATTTAGCGCAGGGCCGCTACAATCTTGGGTTGTCCTCCATTGTCGAATTAACGCAAGCTCAGTTGGCGCAAACGCAAGCTCAAGTGCAGATTTTGCAGGCTCAGTACGAGTATCAACAAGCCCATACCGGGCTGCGGTATGCGCTGGGCGGATTGCAGTAACCCTTATGAACGACAACGGAAAGCAAACGCGGCGGCTGCTTTTGATCGGCTTCGGCTGTCTTTTGGCCTTGCTTGCGATTTCCGGTCTTTATACGCTTTCGGTGATCGGAAAAATCCAGGCGGAGGACAAGAACATCCGCGACAGTTATGTCAGCCGTGACCGCATTCTCGATCAGCTACGTTCGGATATTTATGTTTCCGGCACTTATGTGCGGGATTTTCTCATTGATCCGGACCCGAATCATGCAGCCGCCCATCGGGCCGAGTTTGAAGCAGCCCGCCAGCGGGTTCAGAGCGCGGTGCCGGTTTACCGCCGCTTTCTCGGAGGGGAAGAAAAGGTCAGCTTCGATCATTTTACGGCTGAACTGGCGGGCTATTTCGATTCCCTTCAGCCAGCTTTGCAGTGGGACATGGAGCAGCGACGGCGCTTGGGATATACGTTTGTGACAACTTCCATGCTGCCGAGACGCGCCACGATTGTGCATTTGGCAGATCAGATCTCGGGTTTTAACCGAAAGCAGATGGAGATCAGCAATTCGCAGGTCCAAGAGCTGTTTGGAAATTTCCGCAGGTCACTGATGGCTCTGCTGGTTGTTACCTGCTTAAGCGGCTTAATTGTTGCAGGGGCGAGCGTTCGGCGCATTCTGCATCTTGAGAAGCTTTCGCACCAGCGGCTTAGTGAAGCGCTGGAGGCGCGGCAGGCATCACAGCACCTTTCAGCCCGCCTGCTCGAAGTGCAGGAAGAAGAACGCCGGGCGCTTTCGCGGGAACTGCACGATGAAATCGGGCAGTCGCTTTCCGCTTTACTGGTCGGCTTAGGTAATTTATCCGCTTCGCTGTCTCCCCCTTGCGTGGAGGCGGCGGGGGAACAACTCACCGGGGTACGAAAGCTGGCGGAGAAAACGGTAGCGACGGTCCGGGACATGTCGCTTTTGTTGCGGCCCTCGATGCTTGACGATTTGGGATTGTTACCTGCGTTGGAGTGGCAGGCGCGCGAAGTGTCCCGCACTAAAAATCTGCCGGTGGAAGTGCATGCCGAATCCGTTTCAGAGGACCTGCCGGACGAGCACAAAACCTGTATCTTTCGAATCGTGCAGGAGGCATTGCACAATGTGGTGCGGCACTCCCGGGCAAAGCACGTACAGATCTCTTTGTGCGAGTCGCCGGACAATTTACGTCTCACGATCAAGGATGATGGGCGGGGCTTTGCACCGGAACGGGAGAAGGGGTTGGGATTGCTCGGCATGCGTGAGCGTGTGGAACATCTGAGCGGCACTTTCCAGGTGCAGTCGCAGCCGGGGCAAGGGACAGTACTGGCAGTGGACCTGCCGCTCACTAGGTAGAAGACATGGCTCTTCGCATACTCCTGGCAGACGATCACACGATTATACGGAATGGACTTCGATTACTACTGGAGCGGCAGCCGGACTTTACAGTCGTGGGCGAGGCTAGTAACGGGCGGGAAGCTATTGAGTTAGCGGACCTGAAGAATCCGGATGTGATCATTATGGACGTCGCCATGCCGATTATGAACGGCATTGAGGCGACGGCGCGCATTACTGCGGCTCAGTCGAAGATAGCGGTTGTGATCCTCAGCATGCACTCCGACGAGAGCTATATCTTACGATCTTTGAGGGCAGGCGCACGAGGTTATCTGCTTAAAGATTCCGCTGAAGCGGATCTGATCGGAGCGGTTCGGGCGGTGGCTGCGGGTAAGGCTTTCTTCAGCCCGGTGGTGAGCAAGTTTCTGGCGGATGATTATCTGCGCCAGTTGCGGCAGAGCGGCGTGGAAGATCCATACGATTTGTTAACAGCGCGGGAACGGGAACTGCTGCAATTGGTAGCGGAAGGCAAATCGGCGAAGGCAATTGGCGCGTTACTGAATTTAAGCGTTCACACGGTGGACACGCACCGGGCGAACTTGATGTCAAAGCTCAATGTTCATAACGTACCGGAGTTAATTCTTTATGCGGTGCGCAAGGGAATTATTCATTAGAAGTTGCCGGTCATTTTGACAGGTATTGAAGAGCAGCTTCGAGCACTTCATCTCGCCCAGCACGAATACCGCCGACTGTCGGAGTGACGGTGACGGCTGGCTGGAGGCCAAGACGCTGGAGTGCGCCGCCGTTGGGATGACGAATATCATGGCCGGAAAACGTGATCGTGATGCCGCCGGGTACGTCGAAGCTGGAAGGATCGCCGTCAGCTCCTGCTGATGGGGTACCGATCGATTCGGTTCTGTTCGCCG
>JAFAZU010000223.1 GCA_019239585.1 Acidobacteriaceae bacterium | reverse complement strand
CCATGTGCAGCACCCGCATACACTTCGATTTCGGCGGGCAGATCTGCCTTGGCGAACGTGTCTTTCATAATGTTCTTGTCATTGGGTGACCGCTGGTCGTCGTTTTCCGCGATTGCGATGAGGAACTGCGCTTTGCTTTTCGCTGCTTCGAGATGCGGACTATTCGGTTTATCGGTCACCAATCCACCGCCATGGAAGGAGGCGACAGCTCCGACGCGTTCGGGCACAGCAGCTGCGGTTCGAAATGCGATCGGGCCGCCCATGCAATAGCCCTGCGTACCCATCTTGCGATTCTTAGCGACTGAGGGCTGCTTATCAAGCCATCCAATGAACGCTTTCGCATCGGTCATGTGGGTCGTCTCGTTCAGAGTTTGCGCGAGTGGTCTCACCTGGTCGATAGACGTGGCGGCTCCGGCGTCTGCTGTCGGTGCCTTCCTGGTACGGTAGAACGGATTCACGACCAGCACCGCATAACCCGATTGGGCAAGCCGTTTGCCCATCTGGCGAAAGGCGGGCCGTAGCCCGAAGATGTCGGGCCAGACGAGAACGCCTGGCGCGGTGCCGCTGGCCGGATGCACGAAGTAGCAATCGGCATTGCCGTCCGGGGTGGTCACATTGACCTCCGTTTCGGTGACAGACGCTGCGTTGGCCACAGGCGGCAACAGCATGGCCATGCCAGCCCCCAGCATAATGCTGAACTGTTTTCTGGTTACCCGGCCCAGACGCTCGTACTCTTGTCGGTCCTTCTCGAAATGATCCTGATCACACATACTTGCCTTTTGATTGTCCCCCATCGGCGCGGAAGACCGCACAGGTATGGGGTTATCTAATAACCAATTGGTTACTTACTGGATCTCTCGATGAAGCGGGGAACCCTCGCGGTGTGCCCACCAAAAGGAGCATACCGCGAGATTGTTTTCCTTTGCCTTTTCTCTTAGAAGTGGAACGACAGGCCGCCAAAAGGCTCGGCGAGATGGGCGACCGACCCAGTGCTTAACCCGGCAATGCCGAAATCCGGGGCCTGGAAGACGTGGCCACGATAGCCGAGCCGCAGACTAACTCGTCTGCTGACGGCAATGTCGGCACCTGCACTATACACGAAATCGGGCGTTGCAAATCGGCTGCTGCTGACGTTATTCACGGAGAAGCTATTCTGTGGAACAAACAAGAAAGCGCCTGTTCCTGCACTGACGAACGGAGTGAAGCGATGACGGCTGCCAAATTTGTAAATGTAAGAAGCTGTCGCTTCGTTTGTGTTTGCCGGAACCGCTAACGTCCCCAGCGAAGTACCAGGAGAACTAAACTGTTGATCGAAACGGGAGAAGCCGTAGTTCAGTTCGACCCCTTGATGATTGGTAAAGAAATACCGATAGCTGAATAACACGCCTGCCGCATTGTTGGCAGATTGCTGGATTCCATTACCATTGGTTGTTTGTTGAAACGATCCAAGAGCCGATACCGTGGCTTCGTTCTTGTATCCTTCTTGCGCATATGAAGCACCAGCTAGTAAGCCCAGCGACAGTACTCCTACAAATAATCTATTTTTCATCTAAAAAACTCCCACCATTTGGAATTACCGAATACGTTTTATGAAATTTCGTATTTGGATTTTGTTGATTTAAAGGAAAGGCACTATCTATTGAGCGCCCTTTCTAAACGCTTGGATACATCCCAAACCATGAGGGTTGCAGGAAACTGCAAATATTGACACAGCTTAATATGAAATGAATTTTCTTAAAATGCTGAGCGAAAAAGCTCCATCAAAGAGTGATATACCACATTTTATTTACTTCTGTTGCGAAGCCTACTTTTCAAACAGTCGGTTTTAGTCTGGCTATTGGGAGGACTGGTATGCCGAAGCGATAGCAGGCGACAAGACTCTGTGTTTCCGGTAATCTAAAAAGTATGGCGACCGGCACACAACTGCTGACTGTTGAAGAATTCGAGCGCCTTTACGCCCGTCAGGATACAGCTTATGAGTATTGGTTTGGCGAGGCGGTTCCGAAAGCAATGCCGACTAGTCTACATGCGATCACGCAACAAACAGTCTCATTTCTGCTGCTCGAACTCGGTTACTACACCGGCGTCGAAGTAGACCTGCATATTCATCCACAATGGCGTCCACGTCCCGATGTGCTCGTCTCCACGCAAAAGCTGGAACAACCGTACCCCACGCGGAACGATAATCTTTTTGTTGTTGAGGTGCTCTCGCCGGATGACGGCTGGAGCCACGTCCATGAGAAATGCGAGAAGTACGAACGCCTGACGCAGATAGAAACCGTGTTTCTGCTTGATCCTGAAATTCGTAGGTGTTGGCAGTGGATCCCTGCCCTGCAAAATGCCGAACGCATTGAGGAA
>JAFAZU010000056.1 GCA_019239585.1 Acidobacteriaceae bacterium | reverse complement strand
TGTAAGGGAGCTACCGGCATGAGGAGAAAGCGCCAGGGTAGCTGGAGGTTGTAAATTGAAAAAACAAATATTTATTCCCTTCCTGATGGCAGGACTTCTGTTAAATGCCGACACCGTGATTATGCGCAATGGCAATCGGGTGAACGGTACCTTTGTGAGCGGGGATAATCACACTATCCGGATCGATATCGGTGGTCATGTCAACACCTACAACCTGAATGAGGTTGATTCTATTCAGTTCACTGGTGGTCAACAAAGTTACGGGCCCAATTCGAATTATCAGCCCAATACCGAATACGGGAGGAACAGCAACTCTTCACCCCAGTCCAATACTGAGTACGGGAGAAATGCAAATTACCCTGCTTCCAACCAAAACTACGGGCAAGGCACAGGCGTAAACAGCCTTGAGGTTCCAGGTGGGACGCAAATTGTGGTTCGCTTGATTGATCCGGTAAACTCCGAAACGGACCGGCTGGGCCAGACTTATCGAGCCAGCATTGATGAGGATGTGATTGTCAACGGACAAACAGTCATTCCACGCGGCGCTGATGCAATGGCGTCACTCCTCGATGCGCAGAGATCAGGCAAACTGGAAGGTAAAACGGCTTTGACGCTGGATTTGAGGAGCGTGACCGTAAATGGCCGTGTTGTGAACGTCACGACAACGGGCGTTTCCCAGGAGAGTGGTTCGCGCGGCACGCGTTCTGCCAAAGTGATTGGCGGCACGGCAGCGGTTGGGGCAATCATTGGCGCGATTGCAGGCGGTGGCAAGGGCGCAGCTATTGGAGCAGGATCGGGCGCAGCCGTGGGCACAGCGGCTCAGGTCATGACCTCGGGCCAGAAAGTAAAAGTGCCGGCAGAGACCCGCTTGACGTTCACGTTACAGAATCCGATTGTGCTTTAAAACAGTAGAATCAGACCGGGGGAGAGTTCATCGAAGAAGAGGATGTGAACGCCCGCGTTGCACGGATGTTCCAGTCCTAAATGCGCTTGCGCTGGTTGCCACAGGTGGCTGAAGATCGCGAGAGTATAAAAACTACCTTTATCATGAGTGGAAGTGGCTAAACCGATTGCGATCGTGACGGGCGGGAGCCGTGGCATTGGCCAGGCGATTGTCGGAGAGCTTTCCCAAACTCATCAGGTACTTGGGACTTATAACACCAATCGAAAAGCCGCTGACGAAGTGGCGGCGGCAACAGGAGCAGTCATGCTGCCGTGCCAACTCGACAATCCTTCGTCGCGTGAGGAGTTCCTTCATGAGGTTCAGGCGCGGTTTTCTCCGGTTCACCTATTGATCAACAATGCCGGCATCGCGCCACGGCAACGGTGTGACATTTTGGAAGCGAGCCCTGAGAGTTTTGACGAGCTCATGGCGACAAACTTGAAAGGACCGTATTTCCTCACACAGCGAATCGCACGCAGTATGTTGGATGAGGGAATGGGGCGAATTGTATTTGTCAGCTCAATTTCGAGCTTTACGGCTTCTATTAATCGCGGCGATTACTGTATGGCGAAAGCGGCGCTGAGCATGGCAGTGAAGCTGTTTGCGGCTCGCTTGGCTCCGCACAATATTCCGGTGTTTGAAATTCAGCCGGGAATCATCCGCACGGACATGATTGCGGCAGTGGCGGCGGACTATGACCGGAGAATTTCTGAAGGTTTGCTGCCGCAGCGCCGCATGGGAGAACCATTCGATGTAGCTTCCGCCGTTCGCGCCATTGCTGACGGACATCTCGACTATTGCACAGGCCAGGTGCTGCACGTGGATGGCGGTTTTCACCTTCGAACTTTATAAGACATGGAACTACTTGATGCTGTTGAAGTCCGGGTGCTCGGGTCGCTGATCGAAAAGGAGGCGACCACGCCCGAGTATTATCCGTTGTCGCTCAATGCGCTGGTGAATGCCTGTAATCAGAAATCAAACCGCGATCCGGTCGTGGACTTTGATGAAGAAACGGTTTTAGCTGCTTTGGAGAGTCTGCGCGCGAAGCGCATGGCGTTTGTGATTACCGGCAGCCGGGTGACAAAGTACAGTCAACGGATTTCGGAGACGCTCAACTTAGGAAGGCGTGAATTAGCGGTGCTGTGC
>JAFAZU010000687.1 GCA_019239585.1 Acidobacteriaceae bacterium | reverse complement strand
GGCTTTATATTCCGGCGCCAGTAAATCGTTATCACAATGTCCACCCGTAATACCAAGCGGCGGACCTGACACAAACAGCCTCGGCCCCGGAATTTCGCCCGTATTAATTCCGTCCCGTAGAGCCACATCGCTGTAACCCTCGGCCCCCACATTGCGAACAGTGGTAAATCCGGCCTCAAGCGTAATCCGCGCGTTTTTGGCGCCTGTAATTGCCGTTCTCGGCACTGAAAGGCCCAGAGACGAATATCCTGCGTGTGTCGGATCGGAAGTTAAATGGTCATGAACATCGATCAGCCCAGGCAGGCAAAATCCGCGTGAAAGGTCAATTGCGCTTGCCGGCGCACCCCCAGCGCCTGACCCTACTTCTTTCACAACGCCGCCTTCCGTCACAATGAGGGCGTCTTTCATCACCGTATCACTTTGGGGGTCCAGCAATGAACCGCAGCGCAAGACGACTCGCTTGGCTTCCTGCGCCGCTAACACACCACTCGCCAGAGTGATAACCGCACACAAATGAAGAATGTACACCCGCACGAAAGTTACTATCGCACAATGAGGACGCCGTATAAGCAAATAAAAGGGCCAGTAGGGCCGAGCAACTCGCTCGAAGAACTGATAGCCTTATCGAATGACCCCGGATCTACAGCAGCGGATCAGGGTAGCGGTCGAATGGTTTGCACGGGCTTCTGCGGGAGGCTCACCGCAGTCGCGTACTCGCGTAGGAGGACGGAGATGACAAGGCCGCCGCCGAGTGCTACCGAATCGTTTCGTATCGAGCTGTTCGGAAGTTTTCGCATCACATCCGGCGAGGAGCCGCTCGCTGCAGTCAACAAGTCTCGTTTGCAGGCGCTCCTGGCGTACCTGATTCTGCACCGCAACGCACCCGAACCGCGCGAGCACCTCGCTTTTCTCATGTGGCCCGAGTCGGACGAGGCACAGGCTCGTACGAATCTCCGGCAACTCATTCATCACCTGCGCCGCGCTCTGCCTGCCGGATGCGGTTCTTTCACCGCTGATTATCAAAGTGTGCAGTGGCGGCCCGCCCCCGACTGTATTGTGGATGTGATCGAATTCGATACGGCGCTTGCTGCCGCCGAAGAGGCCGCCAAAGCCGCCGATGCAATGAGGGAATTGGAAGCGCTCGAGCAGGCAGCCCGCTTGTATCAAGACGACCTGCTGCCGACAGTCTACGATGATTGGCTGCAGCCCAAGCGGGAGCATTACCGCCAAAAGGCCGCTCAGGTTTTCGGCCGTTTGGCCTCATTGCTCGAACACCGGCGTGCATATCCAGCCGCTATTCACTATGCCGAGCGGCTGGTTGCACACGACCAGCTTCGTGAGGCGCACTACCAACTCCTGATCCGCTTGCACGCGTTGAACAGTGATCGAGCTAGTGCGTTGCGCACTTATCACCAGTGCATGCGTATCTTGCGCCGCGAACTGGGTGTAGAGCCTAGCATAGCGACCCGCGAGCTCTTTGAACAGATCCTCAAGTCGGAAGTCGCCGCCCTGCCGCATGTGGAGTTGCCAAGTACAATGCCGGTTCCCCCATCGCCCATTATCGGCAGAAAAGAGGAGTGGCAGAACCTGGTGAACTGTTGGGACATCGCTGCCGAGGGAGGCACCCACTTGGCCGTGCTCGCCGGCGAGCCGGGTATCGGGAAGTCCCGCCTGGCCGAGGAACTCTATGCTCGTTGTAAACAACGTCAGTTCAGCGTGGCGCGAGCGCGTTGTTATGCCGCGCAGGGGCGGCTGGCTTACGCAGGGGCGGCAGAATGGCTGCAAACCGAGCCATTGCGCACCGCATGGGCCCAGTTGGCGCCGTGGCAACTTTCGGAATTAGCTCGCGTGGTGCCGGAGATCCTCGCCGATAACCCGTCAATTCGCAGTCCCCAAGCGCTAACGGAAGGATGGCAGCGCCGCTATTTGTATGATGCTCTGAACGCCGCCTTTTCCAAAGCGCGAAAGCCGCTGCTGCTGGTCATCGATGATTTACAGTGGTGCGATCAGGATTCCTTCGAATGGCTGCACTCGTTTTTTCGCGCCGAGCTGGGCGGCGGAGTGTTGGTCGTCGGCACCGTGCGTTTGGAAGAGACGGATCGTGATCATCCGTTTACCCGGCTTCTCGGCGAGCTGCGCAGGTCCAATCAAGCGACAGAGATTTCGCTGACGCGGCTCGATGCGGCGGAAACGGCGGCGCTCGGCTGCGAGATCGCCAAGCGCAGACTCGATGAGACCGAGTTGGTTGAACTCTTTCGCATCACGCAGGGGAATCCGCTGTTTGTTGTCGAGAGCGTCCGCAGTGGGCTTAGCGAGGTGCCCGCCGGAGCCGCTACCCCGCCGCGAGTGCATGCCGTAATCGTCGAGCGGTTGGCTCAATTGACACCGTCCGCGTACGAACTCGCCGGATATGGCGGTACGATCGGGCGCGCTTTTTCTCTCGACCTGTTGACGAAAGCAACGGACTGGGACGAGGATAGCCTGTCACGCGCGCTAGATGAACTGTGGCAGCGGCGCATCGTCGAACGCAAATCTACCGGAGAGTACGATTTCTCTCACGACTTGCTGCGTGAAGTAGCGTATGCGGAACTGAGCCCGGTGCGCAAACGCTTCCTGCATCGGCGCGTCGCCCGAGCGCTCCAAGAACTTCACTCCGGGGACATCGAGAACATTGCCGCCCAACTGGCTGCGCATTGCGCGGCAGGAGATCTGGCCGAGGATGCGATCCGGTTCTATCGCCTTGCCGCGACGGCTGCGCATCAACGTTACGCAGACCGCGAAGCCGCCGCCGAGTTGCGTCGCGCGATCGCGCTATGCCGGGCGATGCCTGCCACCTCCGTCCGCAAGGAGCAGGAGCTTGAACTCTTGGTAGCCTTGGAACGAACGCTGTTCATCACGCTTGGCTATCCCGCTTCGGAAGCGGGGGAGAGTTCGGCGCGTGCGATCGATCTGTTCCGGGACCTGAAGGCGACCCATCAGGGAGTGCCGGTCTTGAGCAGCGCGTGGGTCTATCATGTGGTCCGCGGCGAGTTGGCGACAGCCAAGCAAATCGGCGAGGAGATGCTCGATCTTGCGGCGGCCGACAATCAGGCGATTTCGTCGTTGGCTGCAAACTTCCTGCTCGGCATGGTTCATTTTCATTTGGGCTGGTTCGAGCTATCGCAGAAGCACCTCGATAAGGCGCTTGCGGACCACTCCCTGTGCTCTCGGGCCGATTTGGCGCTGTTCGCTACGCCCGAAATCGGCATATTCTGCCGAGCGTACAGGACCCACGTGCTCTGGCACTGTGGATATCCGGACCTCGCGCTCGCCGCCAGCGAAGAGACGATCGCTACGGGCAACCAGGCGCATCCGTTCGGCCTGGCCATTGCCCTGACCTATGCGGCCATGCTGCACGTCTTTCGAGGCGACCTCGCGCGAGCGCTGGCCTGTGCGGAAGAGGCGGGCGCAGTCTGCACGCGTTTCGAAATTGCTTATTATTCATCCATGGCCGAGATTGTCGCGGGTTGGTCCCGCGCGGTGCAAGGCGATGCAGAACTTGGATTGTCACAGCTTCGGAGAGGGCTCGACGCGCTACGGACTACCGGAGCCGAGCTTCGCTCGCCTTTCTATCATGCTCTGCTCGCCGAGGCTTGCGCTCGGGCGGCTAAGCCGGGCGAGGCAATGGCACACATCTCGAACGGGCTTGCCTTCCAAAACAAGAATGGAGAGGTCTGGGCTGCTCCGTACCTACACCTGATCCATGGCGATGTGTTACTTCAACAAGGAAGCTCTGAGCAGGCGGTTTCCAGCTACCAACGCGCGCTCGAAGCTGCGCAGGGGACAGGAGCGCGGCTGCTCGCACTGCGGTCTGCGGTTCGAATCTGCCGGACAGAGCCGGACGAAGCTTTCGTCCGGCCAATCCTTCAAGACCTATGGAGCCATTTCACAGAAGGGTTCCAAACTCAAGAGCTCCGCGAGGCCCGCAACCTGCTGGACGGATCGACCGGAACAGTAGCGGCACGGGCAAACCGGCAAGACTGACCATTGTTCTTCCGCATGAACGCCGGACATGGTTCGGCGAACGCGGATTTCCGCTTCCACGGAACGCTTCAGGAACGCTCAAAATGCGAAGCTCAGATTGTTCCTGATGCAAAACGGGACCTGGAAGGTGAAAGATGCAGAACGACATAGTCGCTCGATTCAGAGCTCAATTACGCGGAGAGTTGATCACGCCGAATGATCCAACGTACGCAGTTGCCCGGAAAGTCCACAACGGCACGATCGACCGCAAGCCGGCGCTCATTGCCAAGTGCGCCGACGTGGCCGACGTTCAAGCTTCGGTGCGCTTCGCACGCGAGAATCGTTTGCGTGTTTCGATTCGAGGTGGAGGCCATAACGCCGGCGGGCTCGGCGTCTGCGATGACGGCCTGGTCATCGACTTGTCTCCCATTCGTTACGTTCACGTCAACCCCGCCGAGCGGGTCGTTCGCACGGGCGGCGGCTCGCTTTGGGGGGACGTGGATCATGCCACCCATGCGTTCGGCTTGGCTGTGCCTTCCGGGATCATCTCGACCACCGGCGTCGGTGGACTCACTCTCGGCGGCGGTCTCGGACATCTCACCAGGAAGTACGGTCTCACCATCGACAACCTCCTGTCAGCCGACATGGTCCTGGCTAATGGCACGTTTCTGGTTGCGAGCCCGGATGAGAATAGCGATCTTTTCTGGGCCATTCGCGGCGGAGGCGGCAATTTCGGCGTAGTCACCTCTTTTGAGTTCCAGGCCCATCCTGTTCATACCGTATGCGCCGGGCCGATGCTTTGGCATATCGAGGAAGCAGCCGACGTCATGAAGTGGTATCGCGAGTTCATCGTCTCCGCGCCGGAAGATGTCAGCGGTTTTTTCGCATTCCTGACTGTGCCCCCCGGCCCGCCGTTTCCCGAATCCTTGCACATGAAAAAGATGTGCGGGATTATCTGGTGTTGCACTGGATCAATCGACAATGCCAATGAAATCCTGGAGCCGATACGGAGCTATCGTCCTCCGTCGTTCGAATTCTTCGGACCCATGCCCTTTCCCATGCTCCAGTCGATGTTTGACGGCTTGTATCCGCCCGGGCTTCAGATGTATTGGAAGGCCGACTTCTTCAGAGACCTGAGTGATCAGGCCATCGATCTCCATGTCCATTACGGCTCGCAAGTGCCCACTCTGCAGTCCACGATGCACCTTTATCCCATCAACGGCGCAGCGCATAAGCCCGCAAGCAGCGACACTCCCTGGGGTCACCGCGATGCCCTCTGGAGTGGAGTGATGGTCGGGGTGGACCCGGACCCAGCGAACCGTGATCTCATCACGAACTGGTCACGCGAATACTGGCAAGCTCTGCATTCCTTCGGCGCCGGCGGAGCGTACATCAACTTCATGATGGAAGAAGGCCCTGACCGCATCCGAGCGGCATACGGCGGGAACTTCGCCCGCCTAGCGGCGATCAAAGCCAAGTACGATTCCGAGAACTTCTTCAACGTAAATCAAAACATCCGGCCGGCGGCGTAGCCGGCCCGATTACGATTCCCCTCGCGGGAACATTGGTGCACTCTTGACGCCTTGCGACTGCCAGTCGTGAGAGCGCAACCGTTGTACTCACTTAACTCACAAAACAAACCCAATTGAAAGGAACCCACAAATGAAATATACAAAGTGTTTTTTAACTGTTTTGACGCTCGCGAGCACAATTTGCGCGATCGCCCAAGAACACTCGGAGCAAGATCATACAAGACACGAAAACACATCCCGTGCAGTACAGATTGTGGCCTTGGACGAATGTGATCCAGCCACATTCAATGACGCTCTTGGTCCGGATTTCTGCCGAAACATCGCCTTGGGAGCTTCGACGAAGCTTTCGGATTTGTTTGCGAAGGCTGCGGCCGGGACCCCCGACCCGGGCTGGGATTTTGAACCGGACGTCGTGAAGGTCAAGGAAGGAACGCCGCTCAGCGTAGTCGATCAGGGCGGAGAGCCTCATACCTTTACCGAGGTAACGAGATTCGGCGGTGGCTTCATACCAGGCTTGAATGCGCCGGGAGATGACACGGTTCCCGAATGTGCGGGCGGGTTTTCCAACCTCGCCGTGGCCAAGACTCGGATTCTGCAAGGGAGCGAACTCAAGGTCGCGGAGCTATCTAAAGGGAAGCATCGCTTCCAATGCTGTATCCATCCCTGGATGCGTGTTGAAGTCGATGTGAAGTGAATCCGGCACTCTCGGGAACGCTGACCGAATTAAACCGCAGCCGTTCCAGGAGCTTCGTAAATTTCAAAAGTATGTAAAAGGAGAATTATCAAATGTTTCGAATTGTCTTACTGTCACTTATTTCGAGCGCGACCTTTCTGGTCGCGGCTCCCCAGCCGCAACCATTCAGTCGCTCTCTGGTATTTGAACCCAATCGGGGTCAGGCTCCGGAGCAGGTGAAATGGATTGCGCGGGGGTCTGGCTATCAGCTTTTCCTCACCAACGAAGGGGCCACGATGACGATTCAGGAGGGCCCGGCCCCACCCGTGAAAGGCGACACGATCCGGAGTTCGGCGCAGCTTTATGGCCCCCGATCCGCTCGTGCCGCGACAAGGTATAGCGTCATGGAAATGAAACTGATCGGCAGCCGACCGTGGGACAATGCGACTGGCCTGGAGCCCACAGGCGGCGTCAGCAACTACCTTCGCAGTGCCGATGGCAAACGCTCTCTCACGAATATTCCGCACTACGCCCGGGTGAGCGTCCCCGGCGTGTATAAGGGCATCGATTTAGTCTTCTACAGTCATGACGGCAATCTGGAATATGATTTCGTGGTCGCGCCAGGCGCCGATCCCAAACAGATCCAGTGGGCGTTTGAGGGAACGAAAAAGGTCCGCGTAGACGAGAAGTCGGGTGACCTCGTCTTGACGACGGCCGGCGGCTCCGAAATGCGTCAAGTCCGCCCGAACGTATACCAACAGGTGGGAAAGCGACGAGCCGAGGTCGGCGGGGACTACGAGTTGCTGAGCGGACAGCGTGTCACATTTTCGATAGCTCCCTATGACCGGCGACATGAGCTGGTCATCGATCCCACCGTAAGCTTTGCAACGGATTTTGGATATGCCATAAGCGAGTCTGTTTCAGCCGTGGCCGTAGATAGCGAGGGCAACTCGTACGTCACCGGCCAGACCGACAGGAAAGATTTCCCGGTAACGAATGGTTCAAAATGGGTGAACAACGATTGTGGCAGCAGTTTTCCGATTGGGTTTTGCTCACATGCCCTCGACATCTTCGTGGCTAAATTGAGTCCCACGGGCGCGCTCTTATTTGCCACTTACGTGGGCGCGGGCTCTGGGAACGCAATCGCAGTCGATTCGACGGGAGTATATGTCACCGGAGGAGAATATAAGCCGGATATAAACAATGTAATTGGATACGCCGGAGGTTTAGACATATTCGTCTTGAAGTTGTCTCCAGCCGGCGATTTTATCTATAAGAATATCTTTGGAACTGAGAAGGACGAGGCCGGAAATGCGATCGCTGTGGATTCCCAGCATAATGCCTGGATAGCCGGATGGACCAAGGCTTATGGGCCAGTGACCGATATGCAGATCATAAAAGTCGGTCCGACGGGCCTGTACCTCAGGGAACAGGCTTATGCTGCCGCAGGGAATTCGACTGCTTATGGTATTGCTGTCGATCCAGCGGACCAGCCATGGATTACGGGACAAACCTGCGGCGGTGGTTTTCCTGTTACGAACACTGCTACGGTCGGACCCGATTCTAGTCCGTTCTGCAAGGTATTTGTGTTGCAACTGGAGGGGCCGGGGACGACGCCGTACATTGTGACACGAATGAGCATGGTTTTCGGCGGCAGTACCGCTGGCGATGCAGGTTACGCGATCGTACCCAACGGCAGCAATGCGGCCTATGTCACGGGAGTTACGAATGCGTCGAACTTCCCGACTACCCTGGGCGCGTATCAGACTGCCAAACTTTCCGCCGGCCCTTCGGGTTTCGTCACTGAGGTGGACGATGCTAACTTCACAGGTAAAATTGTTCGCTCCACCTTGCTGGGTGGCAGCATTGACACGGTTGGACAGGCTATGGCCTCCATCGATGCCGGAGCGGTCTACGTTGGCGGGTATACCCCGGACTCAGGGTTCATCCAGAAGCTGAAGTTCGATCTAACCCAGTCCGCTTACACGAAAACGCTGTTTTCACGCGTAAACGGCCTTGCTGTGTTGAAGCCGTCGGCGGCTTCCGGAGTGCCGGAAATCTACGCTGGAGGAGATTACGCTCAACACTATAGTGAGGTGGCAAAGCTGGACGACGATGTCGTTCAGTCGCAGGTGCTTTGGCACAATACGGCAACGGGCCAGCTAACGGCCTGGACTCTCGACGCGCAGGGCCGTGTCACGTCCACTCAGCCACTATCGGCGCAGTGCGCTGCGTCGACGGGTTGTTCGCAGAGATGGAAAGTGATCGGCACGCTTGACAGTAATCGGGATGGAGTTGAGACGACGTGCTCTTCTATAATGCGACCACGGGGGAACTGCAGGCTTGGCTGCTCAACAGCACTGGCGCAGTCACGGGAACTCAGAGCCTTTCGCGTCAATGTGGAGCTTCGGACGGATGCTCACAAAACTGGAAACCGGTGGGCGTGGGCGATTTCAACGGCGACGGGAACCAGGACGTACTCTGGCACAATGACGTCACGGGCCAACTGCAGGCCTAGCTGTTGAACGGCGGGCAGATCACGAGCACGCTGACATTTGCTCACGTGTGTCGAGTCTCGGAAGGATGTTGGCCACGCTGGCAGGTCATCGCGATCGGCGATTTCAATTCGGATGGAATCGACGATCTGTTCTGGTACGATACGCAAACCGGCAGGGTAAATGTCGGTATGCAGGATGGCAGGGGGAAACAGAAAGCCGCTCAATGGCTGGCGAAGGTGTGCGGACCCTCCGATGGCTGTTCGCAGAACTGGAAGCCCGCTGGTATGGCAGACGTCAACCAGGATGGAACGGGAGACCTGTTATGGGAGAACGTCACAACAGGAGAGATCTCGGCATGGCTCCTGAATGGCACCGACCGCATCCAGGGTACTCCATCGCTTTCCCTGCGGTGCGACTCAGCTGCAGGCTGTCCGCCAGGCTCGCTCCCGGTAGGGATTCTACGTAACCGCCTTGCTACTCCGTAGGGCTACTTAAGCAAAGAGGACTGTCTTGAATCACTCCGCGAGTACTCACGCTGGGTGAGGAAAGGGAGTCGCTTTCTCCGCTGGAGCGGCCATGAGCCGCTTCAGCGCGATTCCGGTGTGTTTGGGGAATGTGGGTTTCACCACAGATATTTTTCTATACAATCCGCAGAGGAAATAACGCATGAGTTAGTAGAGGAGGCGCAGCCACGGCTTATGACACGAAGAAACTTTATTACGAAAGTAGCGCAGGCGCGTGGCTACTCAGCCGCATTTTCCACAATGCATGCGCTCGGTTTGTTGGCACAGTCCGAAGCGAAGCCGTTGGAGGTTCTGCCGAGGAATCTTGGAACAGGCAAAAAGGTAGTGGTGCTCGGTGCCGGAATCAGCGGCATGGTCGCGGCCTATGAG
>JAFAZU010000655.1 GCA_019239585.1 Acidobacteriaceae bacterium | reverse complement strand
GTAGTCTCCTGAAAGCTTTTGCGCGAAAAACATCTGTTGATAGAAAGACCCTATGAGAGTCACAGATTTTGCAAATTTTGTCGCGAACTCACCTCCTTTGTTTGCCTCCATTTACCGCTTGCTAGCCGTACGGTGAACCCGCGCTTTCACTTTTCCTCTGCTACCGTGAGGCCGCGAGTTCCTTTCTTATGTCCACCGATACCACCGCTACTCCCGAAACCAGTATCAGCGAGCGCCGCCTCGCCGCGAACCGGGCCAATGCGCAGCTCTCTACTGGTCCCCGCACCGCCGAGGGTAAGGCCGTCTCTTCCTTGAACGCCGTGAAAACCGGGCTGTGCGGGCGCGCCGTGCTGCTGGCCGATGAAGAAGAAGCAGCGGACTACCGCGCGCATGTCGAGCGCGTCTACGCCTACTGGGAACCGGCCAACCTCGAAGAGCACGCCCTCGTGCAGA
Organism: Acidobacteriaceae bacterium; assembly: GCA_019239585.1. GTDB lineage: Bacteria > Acidobacteriota > Terriglobia > Bryobacterales > Bryobacteraceae > Bog-105. The sequence goes on along the minus strand of JAFAZU010000655.1, from coordinate 2,525 downwards.
GCTTAGCCGACACGCAGTGGCGCTTAGAATCCATCCCCGGCTTGGAATCGGCGCTCTACGCCCAAGCCCGCCTGCGCGGTGAACCCGTGCTCCCACACCCCGACCCGGTCGCGCAGCGTCTCCTGCTCCAGGCCCAGGCCGAAGTAGCCGAAGCCAAGGCGCTCAAGAACCTGCGCCTACACGAGCGGAGGTTACGCAAGCAGTTCGAGCAGGACAAGGCGGAGCTGAACCAGTTACGGACCGAGCGCCTGCAACGCGAAGCACGGAAGCGGGAGGCCGAAGCGCACCGTCAGCAGCAGGAAGCCGCCCAGCAGCGCCGTCAGGAACAGGCACAGAAACGGGCCGAACGCCGGAAAGCGCGCGAGACTGCCGCCTTCGAAGAAATAGAACCCGTCTCTACCCCCAATGGGTTCGAATTTGCAACTTCCTCCACAGCGAACCCCGGCCATAGCCCGGAACCGACCCTCCTAACAGATCTAATCGCCTGACCCTCCATCAAAACGGTTGAACCGCTAAGCTGTAAGGTATGCGGGCGGCAGTGCGATGAAAGAGCATGAGCAAATCCTGGAGCGTTGGACGGAAGTTGAAAAGACTGGGGAAGAAGCCGTGCTGGCGACGGTGGTCAAGACGCAAGGCTCATCCTACCGCCTAAGCGGGGCGCGCCTGCTGTTGACTCGCAGCGGACAGCGGGCTGGCTCGATCAGTGGCGGTTGTCTCGAAGATGACCTCGTGAAAAAAGCTTGGTGGCTGACGGAAGCGGGTCCGGTCATCAGGCGTTACGACACCACTCCCGAAGGTGAAATCACGCGGGAGTACGGGCTTGGCTGCAGCGGGATCATCCATGTTCTTTTGGAACGCGTTATACCAGGTCGGGCGCGCTTGTTGGATCTGCTGAAGGAGGTCAGGACTTCGCGCACTCCGGTAGCGGTCTTACACGTTTTGCAGCCAGTATCTGAAATAGGAAAACGGCTCATTCTGGATGCGCAAGGGCGGGCGGAAAGCAACGTAGCGGACCCTGCTCTGGAATACTGGATGCTCCGAACCGCTCGGGAACTGCTCAGAGGGTCTCAGCCTCGGATTCATTTCCTTAGGGACAAGAACGAGATCTTCGCGGAAACGTTAGCGCCGCCAGTACGTCTTTTGATCTTTGGAGCGGGTGATGATGCCGTTCCGTTGACCCAATTCGCTCGGCACCTCGGATGGCAAGTACATGTTTACGACGGCCGCGCCCACTATGCCAGGGCGGAGAAATTTCCTGCTGCTCATCAAGTAAGCGTTTTGAAGGGGAATGAGCCAGCCGAAATACCAATCGATCGTTGGACTGCCGCCGTTATCATGAGCCACAGCTACAGCCAGGACCTGCAAAGGCTCCGCGACCTGTCCGGTCACCCTCTGCCCTATTTAGGCATCTTAGGGCCGCAAAAGCGCACCCGGCAATTGCTTGAAGATGCGGGGCTGGACGATACCCAATTGCGTCCCGTGCTGCGAAGCCCGATGGGCCTTGATATTGGCGCGGATGGACCGGAACAGGTCGCTTTGGCAGTGATTGCAGAAATTCAAGCAGTCATGAACGGCCGGGGTGGGGGCGCATTATACGAGCGGCAGGGATCAATTCATGCCGAAGGAATAGAAGCGGAGGACAAGAGATTTTTCGTTCGGCCGGTAGTGTGCACGTGATGACTTATCGAACTGGAATTATTATTTTTCTGGCTTTGACGGCAGGTTTATTAGGAACGGCACAGGATACGGCCAATAAGGGCAAAGATATTTTTGATCGTTCCTTAGCTGCTCTGGGCGGCGATAAGTTTTTGAACATGCATTATCGCCAAGCCTCCGGGCGCATCTACTCCTTTTTTCGCGATGAATTGAGCGGTCTGGACGTCGCCAAGATTTATACGGAGTATCTGGACAGCGCGCCGAAGGAAGGGGTAGCACTTCGTGAGCGGCAACTGCTGGGAAAAAAGGGGGATTACTCCTTTCTTTTTCTTCCCAAAGAAGCCTGGGACATTACCTTTCGCGGCGCGCGCCCCATGGAGGATGAAAAATGGGAGCGCTACATGCGAACCACCCAGAATGACATTCTCTACATTATGAAAGTACGCCACAATGAAGCGGGCATGACATTCGATTACGTCGGAAACAATGTTTACCTCAGCCGCCATGTGGAAATCATTGACATTACTGATGCGCAGAACCAAACAGTTCGCGTTTACTTCGATCACAACACCCTGTACCCAATCCGGCAGAGTTTTTCCTGGCTCGATCCCGTAACGAAGTACCGGAATGACGAGGAAACGGACTTTGATAAATACCGGGACATTGGTGGGGGGGTAATGTGGCCGTTTACGATTGAGCGCTCCCGAAACGGCTATAAGTCTTTCCAGATGTTCGCGGCAAATGTAGAAGCGAACGGAACGGTTCCGCCTAAGACTTTTGACCTGCCTGCCGGAGCTAAAGTTTTGCAAAAGAAGTAGAAATTCCTCAGTAACCCTTGCGGTAATTGGCCCGGCAAGCGTCGTGAAGTA
>JAFAZU010000487.1 GCA_019239585.1 Acidobacteriaceae bacterium | reverse complement strand
GATGTCGATCACCCCACCGTGTTCTGGATCATGAACGCCTATAACGATTTTGAGTACAATATGGCGGTCAGCGCCGAAACCTGCGGCGCGTGTTACTGGCTCGTACCCGGATCCATTAGCGGCATGTCACGGATGGAAAAGTGGGAGGGCTACGCCTCCGAGCAGGCGGACCTCGATCGCGCCGCTACCACGCCGCTCTATAGATTCGAAGGAAATTACTGCTCCACGGCCATGAATTCTTTCAATACGATCGGAAACACCACACCTTGTCTCGGCGTGGTCAATGTCGATCCTGGCTCAAACAGTCCACAGCTCAAAGCCGTTACGAATCCGCTGCTGCCCCAAAACGAGGACGATCAGTTCAAAGATGACTACTATCCCAAGGTGGATACCGGAGGCGGGCGCTTTCCGACTGTATGCCCTGCTGACGGTTCCGATTGCAGTACAGTACCGAAGTGCTCCTCCGGTCAGACCCAGAACTGTGCGGTCACCCTACTGGACCGCTACACTACGGCCTTCAACTGGGCGGATACGAACTTTGCTGCCATCTGGCTTCGCCCGCAATGGTACTTGCTGCTGAACAGCGCCATTTCGGATGTCCAGAATGGAGGCGTTACGTTCGTGAGCGGTGGTGGTTACAGCCGTTCGGATGTGGTGGAAGGACGCTGGGCGCTCGCCCGCAAGTCTGCCTTTATCGGAAACACACAGGACCCCACCGTCAACCCCTTTGCTTCCAACGCCGGGCCTTTTAATCCCGCTACCCCGCTCCGCTGCGCCACGCAGACGAACTCCAGCACCCCTGTCGGCAACTTCTGCCTGGCTGCCGAGGAAGGCATCAGTATGCCGCTGACCACCTTCGGCGTGAACCAGCGATTGTTCAGCATTTACGATGGGCCAGCCTATCAGGAGTCGAATGCCTACCTGAATGTTTCTAAGACCCTGCTCACAGATTGCCAGCCCCAGGCGAACGGCGGCACCTGCTCGCAAAGCGCGTGGATGTACGGCAAACTAATTTCCATTCCGAAAGATACGAAGAACCAGTGCTATCTGCCGAATGCCGCCATTGCCTGGAAGCAGCCGAACGGTTTCTACTATCCGCCCGCGTTTCACTCCTCCAACTTGTTTTTCGATTCGGTCGACATTCGCCACTTCGTCATTGAACCGCTTTTTTCGAGCACCGGTCTTTACCAGACCGATCCGAACGCAGTAGCTAATCGCTACTGCACCTGGAACAGCGCTTTATTCGCTGGCTATACTGATATTGATCGCCAAACCGAGTTGAATGATGATGACGGATCTCTCACCGGCCTAGTCAACACTATTTCCGTGAACGAGGACCCCTTCTTTACTGCTCCGATTGAAACTCCCGAATGCGCCTCGGATGTAGCAGAAAATGTTCCCCCTGGCACGGCTCGGACCAGCCCCTACGACTACGTCACAACGGTTGAGACGCCCGGCTTTGGCTATGCGAAACCAGACCGCTGGAGCCAGGACTGTAGTAACCCAGCCTGCTACGGGGTTCCTCTTTACAGAGAATTCAGGGTCGCAGGAGAGACCCAAAGCACGGCCATTCGCATGGCAGGCCAAAGCACGGCCCAGCGGAGCACGCTCACCGTCAATCACGGCCGTTACTATCTGGATACGACGGTCAGCGCAGCCGACCAGAGTGCTGTGACCTCGAATCTCAACGTTTTTGATCCCGGTCAAACCTATTACACATTCCTGCTTTACGCGAAGCCGAGCACGGAGCAAACCTACGACCTCTATGTAGGTCCGGGCTTTAACCTGTCCACCGATGTATTCGCGGCGCGGGCTGATATCAGCGGGTCGCCGACCCAGTTCACCCCGGACCAGTGGCCGGCCAACTGGAGCAAGCAATACGACCCGAACTCAGGCGTTCTTACCGTGACGATGAATATGAATTTTGACGAGTTTAAGACGGACTACAATGCCTCAGGCCAGAATCAGTGCAAACCACAGAACTTCTGTTCCTGGCAGCCCGCCACAAACTCTTGCGGCTGTGCCCTGCCCAGCTCGGACGGGCTGTTTAATGAGTGTCAATCGATCTGCGGGAAATGGACCGCAAAGGATGTGGACTGCCCCAACGGGCGTTGCTTCGGATTCGGCATCAAAATGCCTGCCGGTTTCACGACCGGTCCCCAGCCGAACCTGCCGCCTTCGCCGCAGTGCTTCCCCCAAAACGACAACTGGAACACGCCGTTTACGCCGGCCTCTCCGAGCGTCGCCGGCACATGTTACTACAGCTCTGGCTCTCTTCCTGCGCCGAAGTTCTGCCCAACGCTCTGGAAACCACGGTAAAATTCCTTCTGAACTTTGAGAGGACCCCATGTTCATCAAGACATCTCACCACACCTCCCGGGCGGCGGTCAGGCACCTGCTGACGGCGGCCCTCGCATTTCTTCTGCCGTCGACCCTCGCTGAAGCCGGTTCGATCACGATTGATGCTCCGGGGATGAGCGCCCTCTTCTCACAATCGAGCTTTGGCGCCACACCCGTGAGCATCCGCTTCAACCCATCGAGGCTCATCGTCGCGCCTGAGTTACTGGTGATCAAAGACCAAGCCGATTTGCAGGCGCTGCTGGACCTGGCCCCGGATCCTGCTCCGACCGTGGATGCCTTTTTTGTGGATCAACTCGATACTTGCGGCTTCCCGGAGCCGGCCCTCAATGGAATCGTTTTCGGCTGTGCGCAGCTGCCGGGCCATGTTTTTGTGGAAGAATCCGAGGCGGCCGCCCTCTCACCCGCCACGTTGATGGGTCACGAGCTGGGCCACAACTTGAACTTACCGCATGATCTTTTCAGTTCCCTCAACTTGATGTCACCCTTCTTCCCCCATGGGACGGAGCTGACCGAAGAACAGGTCGCCACCATCCTCCAGAGCCCGCTGGTGCAGACCGATGCGACGGGTCAGAGATTTATTCAGATTACGCCGATAGCAATTGTGGCGGCTCCCGAACCTCCGACGCTGCTGCTCCTGCTGGGTGCCGCCGCTTTGGGAGCCCTGCTCCTCCGCCATACAAACCAATCGGGTGCAGGACCGATCTGATGCAGTCTGCGCTCCCGTTGAAGGCCATCTGAATATTGGCACGAACAGGGTGCTGTCGGTGTCGCTCGAAATCAG
>JAFAZU010000355.1 GCA_019239585.1 Acidobacteriaceae bacterium | reverse complement strand
GACGGGGATTCAGGGGCAGTATGACTTCGAGATGACGTTTGCGCCGGAAACGATGCGCGGCATACCTGGACCGAAGGGAGGTCCCATGCAGCCAGCGGTCGGCGCAGGCGGCAACGGATCAGCCATGGCTGGAGGCGGAGGCGATCTCGGGACGTCTGATGCAACGGAAACAGCAGGCTCCATCTACGCTGCTTTGCAGCGATACGGGCTCAAGCTTGAACCGAAGAAAGCGCCAATGGAAGTGGTGTTTGTGGATCACATTGAGAAAGTACCGACAGAAAATTAACGCCCGCGCTGAATCCTGCTATGAAGTCGCTACGCCTGGGCCACCTTTTGGGTCTCTGCCTCGTCATTTGTATGAGCAGCTTGCCTGCCACCGCTTCGGAGTCTCGCGGTCAAGTCACTTTCAACGGCTTGCCGGTTCTGGGCGCTCTCATAACAGCTACACAGGACAGCGAGAAATTCGTTGCCATCACAGATCAGCAAGGCCTATATTCCTTTTCTGATTTAACTGATGGGATCTGGATCGTAGACGTACAAATGTTCGGCTTTGCACCGCTCAGGCGGGACATCACAGTCATGTCCCATACGCCTGCGACGAAATGGGAACTGAAGATGCTTCCGCTCGATGAAATCAATGCCGTCATCCGACGCTCCGCTGCGCCTGCTGTCGTAGCTGCCGCTCCGGCCACGAAAACGCAGCCGGACAAACAGAAAGAGCAGGCTCCTGCGGCTCAGGCGTCCGACAAAGATCTGGACCAGAACGCTGCTGACGGATTGCTTATTAACGGCAGTATTAATAATGGTGCTGCCTCGCCTTTCGCGCAGGCTGCCGCGTTCGGCAATGGTCGCACAGGCGGGAACGGCTTGTATACAGGCGGAATCGGCGTGACATTTGATAATTCCTCGCTTGACGCTAAGCCGTTCTCACTAACTGGACAGAACGCTCCGAAGGCTGCTTATAACCGCCTTACTGGACTCTTAACTCTAGGCGGCCCCCTGCAGATTCCGCACCTTTTTAAGAATGGTCCCTTTTTCTTCGTTGGTTATCAATGGACACGGAAGATCAATGCCAGCACTCAAACGGCTCTCATGCCGAATTTGGCAGAACGCAACGGGCTTTTCTCTGCTTCAGTTATCGATCCAACAACGGGCGCGCCATTTCCGGACAACACGATCCCGCAGAGCCGTTTCAGTCCGCCAGCACGAGTACTGCTCAGCTTCTATCCGCTCCCGAATTTCGTGAATAGCACCAGTTACAACTACCAGATTCCCATTGCCAGTCCCACGCACCAGGACTCTTTACAATCGCGCTTCAACAAGATGCTCAATGCCAAGAACCAGTTTTATGGCCGGTTTGCGTTTCAAAGCACTCGCTCCGATTTCCCCAATCTGTTCGGCTTCCTGGATAAAACAGACAGCCTGGGCATAAACACGGCTGTCAATTGGTCGTATCGCTTCAATCAGCAGTGGTTTGCCAATTTTGGATACCAATTCAGCCGCTTTGCCAGCCGCGTCACTCCATACTTTGAAAATCATGAAAATGTTTCGGGCGAGGCTGGAATTTCAGGGAATAATCAGGATCCGATGAACTGGGGGCCACCGAACCTTGTATTCTCAAGCGGGATTGCGACTCTCTCCGATGCGCAAAGCTCCTTACATCGAAACCAAACGAGCGACTTGTCCTACTCGATGTCCTGGAATCGCGGCAGGCATAACATCACGTTCGGAGCCGATTTCCGCAGACAGGAATTCAATCATTTATCGCAAGACAACCCTCGAGGCTCGTTCACGTTTACCGGTGCTGCTACTGGCTCCGACTTCGCGGATTTCCTGCTTGGCATCCCCGGCACGAGCTCCATTGCGTTTGGCAACGCTGATAAATATTTTCGCGAGTCCGTCTATGACGCCTATTTCACCGACGATTGGAGAATCGGCCCAACACTTACGCTGAATGCCGGTCTTCGCTGGGAGTACGGCGCTCCCGTAACAGAGCTGTATAACCGGCTCGTGAATCTCGATATCGTTCCAGGCTTTACGGCAGCCACGCCGGTGCTGGCGAGCGCTCCCATCGGGTTACTCACAGGGCAGAGATATCCTGATTCGCTGATTCGGTCCGATCAGCGCGCTTTCGAGCCGCGCGTTGGCATAGCCTGGCATCCCCTCTCCGGCTCTTCCTTAGTCGTGCGCGCTGGTTATGGAGTTTACTACGACACGTCGGTTTATCAAACAATCGCCTTGCAACTGGCGCAGCAACCCCCTCTTTCTAAGACTTTGACTGTGCAGAACAGCGCTGCAGACCCGCTGACGTTAGCGAATGGCTTTATCCCCTCTTCGGTCACCACCTCAAATACCTTTGCCGCCGATCCGAATTTCCGCATCGGCTATGCGCAAAACTGGCAATTATCGGTACAGCGGGATCTGCCGGGCGCGCTGCAGCTGACCGCAACGTATCTCGGCATAAAAGGAACACGAGGAGCGCAGGAGTTTCTGCCCAACACGTTCCCGGCAGGGGCGATCAATCCCTGCCCTTTGTGCCCGGCTGGTTTCATTTACCTTTCCTCGAACGGTAATTCCACGCGTGAGGCAGCTCAAATTCAACTACGGCGAAGGCTGCACGGCGGTCTCGCCGCCATTCTGCAGTACACTTTCTCGAAGTCTATTGATGATGATGCAGCGCTGGGCGGGCAGGGCGGTTCCAACTCAGCTCAGAGCGGCGTTGGACAGAACGTATTCGGTTCTGGAAGCATAGTCAGTCCCGCCGCAGCGGGCGGGTCAAGCGGGAGCGCTAACGGTGCCTTAGATTTGGCGGTTGCCCAGAATTGGCGGGATCTGAGCGCCGAACGCTCGCTATCCAAGTTTGATCAGCGTCATCTCCTTTCCTGGCTACTCCAATACACGACCGGCATGGGCTTGAGCGGAGGAACTCTTCTGAGCGGGTGGAGGGGCGCTCTTTTCAAAGACTGGACTTTTGCCACTCAGCTCAGTGCGGGTAGCGGTCTTCCGGAGACCCCGATTTATTTGGCGCCGGTGTCCGGTACTGGGGTAACGGGCTCACTCCGCCCATACTATACAGGCGCTCCGCTGTATGCCGCGCGGTCGGGTCTTTTCCTGAATCCCGCAGCTTACACGGCGCCGTTAGCAGGCCAATGGGGAAATGCCGGTCGCGATTCCATCACCGGGCCTTTTCAACTGACCTTGAATGGCTCGCTCGCACGCACGTTTCGAGTAGGTGATCGCCTCAGCTTGGATTTGCGTGTCGACTCAGCAAATCCGTTAAACCACCCCGTTTTTACTGCTTGGAACACCACCATAAATAGTTTGCAATTCGGATTACCTGTATCAACCAATGCGATGCGCAGCCTGCAAACAACCCTGCGCTTGAGGTTCTGACACGTGCGACGCGAGCTGATTCTATTTTTGTTTGGGGCGTTTATCGCTGCAGGGCAGCAAATCGGACTAAATGCATCTACGGAAAGCACCGGGCCCGTCACTTTTAGCGCTGGGGCGCAACTAGTGGTGGAAACAGTCACCGTGACGGACAAGAGGGGCAGTCCTGTAAAGGGACTGACTACGAAGGATTTTACGATTACCGAAGACGGAGCGCCCCAGGCGATCCGCTTCTTTGAATATCAGAGCTTGGAGCAAGCTGTCGCGGACACGGCCCCCTTTCAACCGGACCACGTCCATCTTTATGACAAACTAGGCCGGACGCAAATCGCTCCCGAGGCAACCGGAAAAACTCGCTACAAAGATCGGCGACTGCTGGTTCTCTATTTTGATATGAGTGCCATGCCGCAGGCCGATCAGATGCGCGCACTGGCTGCCGCGGAGAAGTTTATCCGCACGCAAATGGTTTCCACTGACCTTATGGCTATCTTGCGCTATGCGGGCAGCTCGGTTGATGTCCTCCAGGATTTCACGGCGGATCGTGGTCGTCTGTTGAGCATCATCGAAACCATGATTGTCGGAGAAGGACAAGGTTTGGGCGAATCTTCGGATGACGCCAGCACTCCTGACACGGGCGCTGCCTTTGGCCAGGATGATAGCGAGTTCAACATCTTCAACAGCGATCGACAATTATCAGCCCTTCAGACCGCTGTGAACATGTTAGGTCAGCTGAGCGAAAAGAAGTCGCTCATTTACCTCGCCAGCGGCCTGCGCTTGAATGACCTCAATAACCAAGCGCAACTGCGCGCCACCATCAATTCCGCTATTCGTGCTGGCGTGTCGTTCTGGCCCATCGACGCGCGCGGCCTGGTTGCCGAGGCTCCTTTGGGCGATGCCACCAAAGGTTCCCCCGGCAACATCGGCATGTATTCAGGAGCGACCTCGCTCGCCAACACTGCCAATTTCCAACAATCGCAGGATACGCTCTATGCTCTGGCTGCGGATACTGGCGGTAAGGCGCTGTTCGATGACAACGACCTGGCAAAAGGAATCCAGCAAGCCGAACACTCCATGTCTAGCTACTACATCATTGGATACTACAGCGCGAATATCGCTCAGGACGGCAAATTCCGTCGTATCAAAATCTTGCTGAACACGAATTTGTCAGCGAACCTGGATTACCGGCACGGCTATTTCGCCAGCAAACGATTCAGTCAATTTACGGCCGCCGACAAAGAACGACAACTCGAAGACGCTCTCTTGTTACCCGATCCCATCACAGAGCTTACTATCGCCATGGAGATCGATTATTTCCAACTGAACCGTGCCGAATATTTTGTTCCCATCGTAGTCAAGGTTCCCGGCCGCGAACTGGCGCTGGCCAAGCGCGGCGGCTCCAAGCATACCCTCATCGATTTCATTGGCGAAATCAAGGACACCTATGGCGCCACTATCACAAACGTACGCGATAAAGTGAACGTCAAGTTGAGTGATGCAACAGCTGCGCAGTTGGCGAAGCGCCCCATTGAATACGATACAGGCTTCACGCTCCTTCCTGGAAAGTACAGTATCAAATTTCTGGCGCGTGATGCCGAGACCGGACGTATCGGAACTTATCAGACCACGTTCGTCGTACCTAACCTCAATAAAGAGGAGAAGCTGTTGCCGATCAGCTCCGTCGTGCTCAGCAGCCAGCGCGTTGAACTAAAGAGTGCTTTGTACAACGCTGTAAAAGGAAAGGACAAAGCTGAAATAGCCAACCCTCTAGTACAGAACGGGCAGAAATTAATTCCTAGTGTGACACGCGTGTTTAGCAAAGCCCGCCCGATGCTGGTCTACCTGCAAGCGTACGAGCAGGATGCGGCTACCGTTCAGCCCCTGGCGGCGACGGTGACCTTCTACCACGGCCAGAACAAGGCATTCGAGACACAGCCGATCAAGGTAACACAAGCCTGGAACAACCGGCTGAAAACGATCCCGCTTCAGTTCGATATCGCTCTTGACCAACTCCTGCCCGGCCAGTACAATTGCCAGCTGACCGTACTCAATCCTATCGGTCAGAAGATTGCCTTCTGGCAGGCTCCGGTGGTGATTGCACCATAATCAGCTAGGAAAAGCCAACAGGAATGCACCTCATCTCGGACCGACTCACAGCCAACTTTGAAACGGTAAGCGAACTTTACTCTTGCTAGTTGTCGATAGTCGAGGTACACTGTCGATAGTCATGGTGGCGGCTTGCTCCAGAACTTCGGGATCTGTAACGTCCTCCCGTTGGGAACCAATGGTCGATACGAAGTTGATGGCCGACTCCCGTATCGGCATTCGGCCCAGACCCAACCAACGGGACCGCTCTCGTTCCCTCCCGTGAAGTGGAGCCGAACTGTATCAAAACTGTATCAAACCCTATCCGATGCAAGATATCGGGTTGTACCGCCAGTGCAGAGCGGATTCCCTAAACCATTGAAAACTTGGATTAAGCGAAAGAACGGAAGGGAAAGAGGGCCAGCCTCTGCCTCCGGAGCAAAAGGTCAGAGGTTCGAATCCTCTCGGGCGTGCCAAGTTTTTCTCGAAGTAAGCTAAATCAGAGTATGAGCCCGGACGTAGTAAAAGCAATGCTTCTGCCATACGAAGCCGAGTTAAAAACAGCGGTATCGCGAAACTATCTATCTCTGGTTCTGTGGCGCGAGGTGAAGCTAGCGAACTGTCAGATGTCGATTTGTTGAGTGACTTCGACGTTAATCGAAGGTTCACAGCATTCGACAAGGCCGGTCTCGAAGTGCGTACTTCTGAGACTTTGCCACTCCCATCGAACTCTGCGATCGCCGTTTGATCAAAGACGATATGCTTATCCGTGTGGAGCGCAAGGCTGTAGTTGTCTTTTAGAGACCCTGTTCGTTGGCTGCGCGGCATCCTTGATGCTGTAGCGATGATTGAATGTTTCACTGACGGTATGGACTTTGAATCATTCCGAGAAGATCCTAAAACTGTTGCGGCTGTCTAACGAAAGCTTCTCGTTATCAGTGAAGCAGCAGTCCGATTAGGCAACGAAGTAGCCATACTTGCCCGGGCCAGCCGTGGCATAAAATTCGCGGGACAGGCAATTGGATTAGGCATCAGTTCGAGCGCATTGATTTGGAAGGCATATGGAACACCGTGCAGCACGATCTGCCATCACTTAAAAATTCTGTGCAGCAGGCGCTACGTTCACCTGAACTAAATACGCCTTGCAACGATCATAAGCCTTAATCTTGAAGCGCAAAGCGGCTCTCTGAGCATCTACTGACTTACAGCTTTCCCAATGCCGGAAAACAATCAACAGTCGCAGCCGTGGAAACCTAGCGTGAATCCTTGGTTAATTGCCGTGGCTGTAATTATTCCAGCGTTCATGGAGGTGATTGATACTTCAATTGCTTCCGTGTGCATTCCTCATATTGCCGGCAGTCTTTCCGCTTCGAGCGATGAAGCGACCTGGGTCTTGACCTTTTATCTGCTGTCAAATGCAGTTGTGCTGCCTGCCAGCGCCTGGTTTTCCTTGCGCTTCGGTAGAAAGCGGTTTCTGATTGCGTCAGTAATTATCTTTACAGTCGCCTCATTTCTCTGCGGCGCGGCGCAAAGCCTATTAGTGATCTTACTGGCACGGCTCCTGCAAGGCGCGGGCGGCGGCGCGTTGCAGCCTCTTTCGCAATCCATTCTGACAGAGAGTTTTCCGCCTGAGAAACGCGGCATGGCTATGGCGGTCTTTGGATTAGGTGTGGTTGTAGCTCCCGTTCTAGGGCCGACTTTGGGCGGTTGGTTAACAGATGCGTACTCCTGGCGCTGGGCGTTTTATATCAACATTCCCATCGGAGTACTGGCGGTGCTCTTAATTTCGCGCTTCGTGGAAGATCCTCCTTATATCAAGAACGCCAATCCGGGGAAGCTGGACAAAATTGGATTTGGTTTGCTGGCAATTTGGCTAGGTGCCATGCAGCTCATTCTCGACCGTGGGCAGGAAGATGACTGGTTTGGCGCACTCTGGATTCGTTACGCTTTCGCCGCTATGGTGATCTGCTTTATCTGGTTTGTTATCAGCCAGTTCACAATAGCGAAGCCGGTAACGGACCTGACCATTTTTAAAAATCGTAATTTTGCGATGGGGTCGATCTTGATTTTTCTTTTCGGCGGCTGCATTTACGGGGCGGTCACGATTCTGCCGTTGTTTTACCAGAACTTAATGGCCTATGATGCTTTCAGTTCCGGTCTAGCTGTGTCGCCGCGCGGCATTGGCGCAATCCTTGCCATGCCGCTGGTGGGCATATTAGTTTCGCGAATCGATACGCGCATCCTGGTGTCTCTGGGATTTTTGGTTTTCGGCATGTGCAGCCTAGCGTGGAGCAATTTGAACACTCAAATTTCTCCCTGGTCGCTAACCATTCCGATTATTATTAGCGGGTTCTCGTTAGGATTCGTCTTCGTGCCGCTGAATACAACCGCGCTCGGTGACTTGCCGCCCGAAAAGGTGGGCAATGCCAGCGGCTTGTTCAACTTGATGCGCAATGTCGGCGGCAGTGTCGGAATTTCAATCGTCAACACGCTTCTGGCCCGTCATGAACAGCTCCATCGCACGGAGCTTCTACATAACTTGTCTCCGACGAATCCTAACTTCCAACAGGCTCTTGCCCAACAAACTCAGTTTCTGGCAGGTACCTATGGTCCCGCTAACGCCGCTATACGCGCTTACCGAATGATGGAAGCCACCTTAACGCAGCAAGCCCAGCTTTGGTCTTATGTAGATGACCTGCGATATATGGCATTTGCCGCATTTGCGTGCGTTCCCATTGTTTGGGCTCTCAAACGAGTAAAAGCCAAAGCTGGGGCGGTAGCAGCTCACTAAAAGAAAAGCACCTTAAGAGCGTAAAACCCTTGAGGTGCTTCGATAACTATTAACTAATCTTATGCTGTCGCCCGGCTTGTGCTGCCCGTTGTGATTCGCTGGAAAGCATCTCGAGCCACACTCGGTATCAGCTTGAAAACCTTTTCCGCCGTGGCCCTCTCCTCCGACTGAATTTCACGGGCGAGACTAGCGGTTTGCGTATCGCCAGCCGCCTCTGCCGAATTGATCAGTGATTCATACATAGCCACTTCGCTGTTTTCCACCGCGAAGGCCGCTATGAGGTTTTGAGTGACACGCTCTTCTTCCTCGTGCCCGATCGATGCCGCTTTTGGAGTCATGCCAAATACATGAGCCAAGAAGCTCTTGGCGGTGGAAGGACTGCCGCCCAAAGCTTCCAGGCGAGCGGTCAATCTTTCATATTGCCGTTTGGTTTCCAAAGCATGCTGCTGGAATAGCGATTTTGCCGTCGCATTATTGCCCTCTTTGGCAAATCCCTCAAGCTGAGTTTCAAAACTCCGCTCGGCGGCGATTGCATCGACTAGATACCTTTTAATCGCGTCTACACTTGTTTCTGCCATAAGTTCACTCCTATGCAAATAAGACAAAGGGGAAATTACTCCGTTTCTCCGATTAAGAGGAACTCGTAGAAACGCTGGTAAACGCTATTTTTCAAACATCGGAGTTTTGGTGTGGGTATTCCAAGGCTTAGCTTGGTACGTCCAGTGACGGCTGCTGTAATCGCTGAAAGTGAGCAGGATGAGAATGGACAGCCATACCAAACCGGCAACCACAAACAGTTTGGTCAGTGTAGTAGTAAAGCGTACGCCCATAAAGATCCAGACCACCAGTGACGCTTTTACTAGAGCGATGAATAAAGCGACAACAATGTTAAATGCGCCAAGGTCCACATGGGAAATTACCGTGGTCAGTACAGTTAAAACGATTAAACTGGCCCAGACTCCAACCAAAATGTTGACTTTAGGAATATGTACATGCGCACTCATTTTATTTACCGGTCTCCGATCAGGTACAGCAACGGGAAGAGAAAAATCCAGACAATATCGACAAAGTGCCAGTAAAGGCCGACCATTTCAACCGGCGTAAAGTAATTCTCGTTATATTTTCGCCGGTGTGCTTCTATAGCCAGCCAGGATAAAAGTCCAAGGCCGACAATCATGTGAATGGCGTGCATGCCCGTCATCGCAAAGTACAGGAAGAACAGAATCTGGGCATTATGCTCAAACTGCGGAAAGTGCTCATACTGGAACCCTAGACCCGGTATCAAGTGCTCCACATACTTGTCGTGGTACTCGAAAGCTTTAATCACCAGGAATATGGTGCCGAAGATCATCGTCAGGAACAGGTACCGGATCAGTTGAGCACGCTTGCTCAACTGCGCGGAACGAACAGCCATTGCCATTGTTAAGCTGCTGCAAATCAG
>JAFAZU010000351.1 GCA_019239585.1 Acidobacteriaceae bacterium | reverse complement strand
AGAACATTTCCACAGTGAGTAGTACGCAGGGCCTCGTTGTTGTTTAGATATCGCTCTCGCAGTGCTTTAGAGTATTTACGCTGAGATGAAACCAAGGCTTTATACGGCAAGCTTTGCAGTTTACTACATACGCGGCAATCTGTGCTTCGGCTGTTAAAATAGAAGTTCCCGGAGGATTATCCAGTAAATGCCCGCATTGCCGCGCCGGAAGTCGGTTTCTGTGAACATTGGAGGCGTCAAAGTTGGCAGCGCTCATCCAGTTGTGGTGCAATCTATGACTAACACCGACACAGCTGATTCCGTCGCAACGGTTAATCAGATCATGGATCTCGCCCGTGCCGGCTCCGAACTGGTCCGTGTTACGGTGAACACCGACGAAGCCGCTCAGGCGGTTCCGCGCATCGTGGATACCCTTCGCAATTTCGGCGTAAACGTTCCCATTATTGGAGACTTTCACTACAACGGTCATCTCCTGCTCAAAAAATATCCCGATTGCGCCCGCGCGCTTGCCAAATACCGCATTAATCCCGGCAACGTCAATATCGGTCGCAAGCAGGACGACAACTTCCGTATCATGATCGAGGCGGCCATCGAGTATGACCGCCCTGTTCGTATCGGCGTCAATTGGGGTTCGCTTGACTCCGCCCTGCTCACGCAGATGATGGATGAGAACTCCCGTCGTCCGCAGCCGCTCGACGCAATGGATGTAACCAAGCTTGCGATTGTGGAGAGCGCTATTCGCAGCGCCGAAAACGCCGAACGCTACGGCCTGGCGCACGATCGCATCATTCTCAGCGCCAAGGTCAGCAATGTGCAGGATCTGATCGATGTTTATCAAATGCTCGCCCGGCGCGGCGATTACCCCCTGCACCTTGGTCTTACGGAAGCCGGTCTTGGCTCAAAAGGAATTGTTGCTACAACGGCCGCTCTGTCCGTTCTCCTGCAGCAGGGCATCGGTGACACAATCCGCGCTTCATTAACTCCTTTGCCCAATGGTGACCGCAGCGAAGAAGTGATTGTCTGTCAGCAAGTGTTGCAATCGCTCAATCTCCGCAGCTTCACGCCGCAGGTTGCCGCCTGTCCTGGTTGCGGACGCACCACAAGCACCTTCTTCCAGGACATGGCCGACCAGATTCAAACTTACCTGCGCGAACAGATGCCGGTCTGGCGCGAAAAGTACGTGGGTGTGGAAGAAATGAAAGTCGCCGTGATGGGCTGTGTTGTGAATGGTCCAGGCGAATCGAAGCACGCCAACATCGGCATCTCGCTTCCTGGGACCTTTGAAAAACCTGTCGCTCCTGTCTACGTAGACGGCAAACTCTCAACCACTTTGCGCGGGGATGCAATTGTTGCTGAGTTCCGCGCCATTCTCGATGATTATGTCGCCCAGCGCTACGGCGTCTTAGAGCCCGAGCCGGTTGCTTAACAATTGGAGTAAGCGTGGGTTGCGCTGGCTTCAATTCTGAAACGTGCTCCTAATCCATTGCTCCAAAGCGGTCCACTCCGGAGTCTTATAGTAGGCTGTCGCTGTGTCCTCGAACATCTGCAGGGTGGCTGGGGAGTAATCGTCGAGCGCCACGGACTTTGGTAAGGCCGGGTTGACCCGCATGTATCGGCTGTTGGCGCTGCCCGCTCCGAGAAGCTGGCCGCAGAGAGCATCGGCGCTCGCCGAGACGCCGTCCAAGATCGCATTCAGCAGCGGGAAGGGCGGGGTCGGCGCTGCAGGCTCGAAGTCCGCCCAGTAGCTGAGTCCGAAACACAGCCGATTCTTCTTAGTCACCGGAAGCGCGGCGGGCGTGGCTCCTGTGCCGATCGAGAGAACGACGATCTCCGAGAGCGGCACCCCGGCTTCGATGGCGCGCCCCACGGCGAGTGTGGCGGGGTTGTTGGCGAACAGACCGCCGTCGCTGCACCAGCCGAACTGCGGGTGCAGGTAAGGCGGAAAGTAAATCGGCGCTGCCGACGTGCTGAGCGCTGCGTCATAGAGGTGCGTATTGGCTCCGGCAGAGCCCTCAAAGTTGTCGATCACCAGCGGACTCCAATTGGGAGAACTGGGATTAGATAACCCGAGCTGAAAGGTCGCGACCATTACCTTGTTAGCGAACGAGCTCAGTAAAGGATTCCCCGGAATGAAACCCTCTAAAACGGTTCGGAGTGATGGTTCGCCGATATCATCAAACAGGACCTGCCACAGAGCCGTGATATCTTCAGTCGTGCCGGCCTGGGCGCGATTGGCAGCTGAGAGAATGCAGCGAGGCTGGATCGCCAAGGGACTGAAAATCTTCGCCCCCGACCCTTTGTAGAGATCGACCACGCTGTCGATGGTCTTGCCTTGCCCCAGCCCCAGCGCGATGAGACCGCCTGTGGAGGTCCCGGCATAGAGATCAATCTTTTGGTTGTTGGTCCCGAAGATCTGGAGATCCTGGTTCAGTTTCTGTAGCAGCAGAGAGGACAGGTAGCCGCGCATGCCGCCGCCATCGCAGGCGAGGATGAGATAGTTTTTTCCCGAACCGACCGGCGGCTTCCAGGGGCTAGCCTCCTGAGCTGAAAGGAGCGAGTCCGCCAAGGCGGGAAGCGCTGGCACATACTTTAGAACATCACGTCTGTTTTTCATAGCACTTCTGACTTTTACACATCAAAAAATATTCCTTCTATATATTAGGCGTCATGATTTGGCTTTCGGCGGGTATTTGTCAATTGCCTTCTTCACCATGCTGTCAAGCTTTGCTGCCAACTTGCTGGCATCCTTCTGGTCTTCGCGCGCGATCGCCCGCCATACGAGAGAGTTCTTGCCGGAATCCCGAAGATCGATCACCAAGGTGCCTTCCGTGTAAGGAACC
>JAFAZU010000206.1 GCA_019239585.1 Acidobacteriaceae bacterium | reverse complement strand
TGAATTGCCCGGTATTCAGCTCAACTGTGTTTCGCAGATGCAGGCCCATTCGGTGCCGGACAAGAAACGGGTTTTCGTGGTCCCTAACGGCATTGATACGAAGAAGTTCTGCGCAAATGGCGCGCACACAGGCCCGCTCCTCTGGTTAGGGCGGATCTGCCCTGAGAAGGGCGTTCATCTGGCGCTTGAAGTAGCGCATCAACTCAACCTTCCACTGACTGTCGCGGGACCTGTTCACGCTTTCCGTGAGCATCAAACTTACTTTCGGGAGTATGTGGAACCGCTGTTGGACGACCAACGGCAGTGGATTGGGGCGGTGGGCATGAGGCAAAAAATTTCATTACTGGCCCAGGCGCGGGCACTGCTGATTCCTAGCTTAGTGCCTGAAACAAGTTCTTTAGTTGCTATGGAGGCGATCAGTTCAGGGACGCCGGTGGTTGCCTTTTGCTCAGGCGCGCTTCCTGAGGTTGTGGAAGATGGGGTAACCGGGTTTATTGTTGAAGGGCAGGCTCAGATGACAGAGGCGATTGGGCGGTTACATGAGATCTCTTCTTCCATGTGCCGCGCACGGGCGGCAAAACGGTTCTCCATGGAGTGTATGGTTGCGAAGTATATGGAACTTTATCACAGGCTACAAGCTGCTTAACTCGTGTGGTTACGCTTTATGATGAGTCTGGCTTTTGCGATGGGCTGCGCCCCCCACCAGACCTTATAGGGTTCATCACCTCGCAGAAAATTCCAGGCGGTGTGGCCGGTGCTGGAAGCGTACCTGATTGCGTGAAACAGGAGAATGCGGCCAAAGCCTAATTTCTCATATTCAGGGTCGAAGGCGCTTAAGTATCCGTACATAGTCTTTCGCCAGGAGAAGGCGAAGATAATCGCCACAGTTCGACCGTTCCACTGCAAAGTGAACAAGCGCAAAATGTTTTCGTTTGCAAATCGGGTGGCGATGTCGCGCAGGAAGTTAGCGGATCGATTGGCGACTATCATGCCGGATTCTCCGCGCTTTTGCCAACGTGCGGAGTGCAACTTGATAAGTGTGTCCATCAGCTCCGGGCAAGGTTTTTCGTCGATTTCAAATCGGATCGCGCCTCCCGCTTCGGCTCTTTGCGTATACCGTCGCACGTTGCGTTTTAGTTCGCTGGAGCGGGCTTGCCAGTAGTCGTCAAAGTTTCCATTGACGGGAATGGCGGTGCAATGAGTTTCTTCGACGAATTGGGCGCACAGTGTTTTAGAGTCCCCTAGGCGTTGCAGAGGTGTTTCCGATGCCAGGTCCTGCCAGTTGCAGAGGTCCCAGTCGGTTTGGGATGGCAAGTAGTTTTGGAGGCGCTCCACTATGGCGTTCTCGTAGCCGGTTCGAATAGGCGGCTCCAGGAAGTCGGTAATGCCGGAGCCAATCAACGTGAGTTGTTGCGCTCCTTCCCATTCGTGGCGGAAACATGGGATAAGGCCGACGAGCGTGTCTCGCTCGAAAAAAGCCAATGTCCGCAATTGTCCGCTGCCGAAGTGACGCCACCAGGTGAGTTGCCACGTGGGTAAATGGAACGGTGTTGCAGCATCTATTTCATCTAGGAGCGAGCGCCATTGATTTTGCAGCTCTCCCAGACCTCCAAGATCATCAATCGTCTGCAGAGTCAGCATGTGCCGTTCGCGCGGTTTTCATCGAGCAGACGCAGAGCTTCACGGTAGCCGTGAAGAGTTCCCACGTCGACATAGGCTTTGCCTGCTTTGAATCCATAGGCGCGGCCCCCGCATGCTAAATATTCGTTGATGAGCGTTCCAATATACTCGTCTCTTCTCGTGAGCCAAAGGGCGTGCAACTCGCTCAGAATTGCGCCTGTCATTTTAAGCGCTCCCCAGATCCAGTTGGTGGAAGCGCACGCGCTTTTGACCTGCACTTCGAGTACTTCATTTTCCTCGTTGGTCCTTACTGCGTCAAAGCGTTGGGGGTGCTGCACGGGAAAGAGCAGCAAGGAAAGAACATCCGGTGGAAGCTGATAGAGAGCAGTTTCCGGAAACCAGACTGTGTCCGGCAGACCGATACACACTTCCTCGTCGGCACCCACCAGTGGAAGGGCACGAAAGATCGCGTCGCATAAGCCAGCCGGCTGGGGCTGGACGGCGTAAAAGATTTTAGCGGAAAGGGCTTGGCCTCCAAAGTAGTTCAGGATGTCTGACTTACCGGGCGAAATAACAAAACAGATCTTATCGACCCCGCCCTTCACCATGCGCTCAATCAGGTATTCGCTGACAGCCCGTGGGCGCTCGTCAACACCCTCAAAGTAGCTGCCAACTGGCAGAAGTTCCTTCGAGAACGCCAGCGGTTGAATGCGGCTGCCCATGCCCGCAGCTGGAATAATCCCCCACATGTCTATACTCCGCTCTCCTGAAGCATAGCGTCTGTTGTGTTACTTGTCTGTTGTGGCAAGCCTTCGAGTAAAGATAACAGGCGCTGTGCTCGGTTTTCGGCGGCATGACAATCTAAAGCTTTTTCCTTTGCCCGTTTTCCGATGCGGCGAAGAGCTTGGGAATCACGCGAGACAGCATCGATGGCTTCGGCCGTTGATTGTGCGATCAGGATTTCTTCTCCGGGTTCGAAAAATATATCGAGTCCTTCCCACCAGTCGCTGAGGACGGCTGTTCCGCAGGCAGCGGCTTCAAATAAGCGGCCTGAAGGACAATAGCCCATAGCGGCCATAGAGCCTCGTGTGATGTTCAGAGTCAAAGGCGACGATGAATAAAAAGCGCAGTGCTCGGGAGGCGCGACGTGATCGAAGAAGCGGATGTTGCCGGGCCAGCTTTCCCGGTTCGCGTACATGGCACCACCGATCACAAACTGACGGTTCCGCAAAGCTCGCGCGGGGGAGATCAATAATTGTTCTAATGTCGCTTGCCGGTCAGCGGCATAGGTACCCAGGTAGGACAGGTTTGATTGAAACTTTGGAGAAGGATCAACCTGATGATGAATGACAGGGTCGACCCAACCATATAATGTTTCGACCTGTTGCGCACCGAGCTTTTCCCGGAGTTGATCTAAAGCTCGACCTCCGGTATAGCTGAGCACCAAATCAAATTCTCCCAGGCCGTTTGGCGGAAGGTATTCAACCGTTTCACCCTTTTCGAGGCGGCTCAGGGTAACGGGCGTATCCATGTCATAGAACACGCTGCGCCAAAGGTTCGAGTTGAGGACCAGATTACAGGCAGCAACTCCATCCGGACAATAGGACGTCACTATGCCAAGGTCGGCATCTTTGAGCTCAGTTGCGGCCTCGGCTTTGATCTCTTGCCAATCATCATAGAGATGCACGTGGGCATAGGGCAAAGTAGGCGCGTCGCGGTGTGGCGCATAGTACGGCGTGTCGCGCTCAAAGAAATGGATCTGGTGGCCTTTGTTGTGCAGCGCGCGGAAAAGTCCGCGCAGGAGTGTGGCGTGTCCGTTGCCCCATGCGGAAGTGACGGACAGCCCGAAGATGACGATTTTCATTCTTGGGATCAAGATCCTAAATTAGCGGACTTTGAATTTGTAGTAAAACGTAAGGCTCACGTTGCCGTTGAAATCACGTAAACCAGACGCAGAAAACCGGGGCGTGATGCCCCAATCGACCCGAATGATTTGAGCGTTGGTTTGCCTGACGTCCGTAATGTAAGTAAAGGTAATATTGCTGGCAATTTTCTGTTGCAGAGTTACATTAGCGGTAGGGCCTGTGGTGCCTGCGAGAGAAGGATCAATTTTCAAAGCACTGATTCCGAAGACGCGCTGCACGCGACTTGCGAGCGGGTTTGCCACGGCTTGCCCGAGAATGGCGGACTCTCCCATTTGCGTGAGAGACTGCTGCGGCGGAGCGGGCTGGCGCGCGGCGATCGTTGGATCAGCCGGAGTGGTGTTGGTTGCCAGCAGTTGAACGATTTGCTCGAAGGTGAGTGGCGGATCGGAACGATAGCTCAGTTGCAGATTGTTCATAGGTCCGGAGACGCCGAGCGTGACATCCACGTTTTGCGCGATGGTTTCAAGCGAAATATTTAATACCGGCTCAATCGCGTTTGGATTATAGAAACTGACAGTGCCGGTATTAACTGTATATTGATTCCCGAAGAATACCAGTTGCCCATCCGTGATCCTCACAGTTCCCAACATGCCGGGCGTGGCTGCGGTGCCACGCACAGTCAGATTTGCTTCGGTTGCCAAGCGATCCGCGTAGGTTGAGATCACGCTAAGATCCGGGGCGGTCAGAATACGAACATTTAATCTCATGTTAGCCAGCAGGGGAGAAGGCGCTTCGGGGGTGCTGGGCGGGGTAGAAAGCGTGGACAAAAATGACCCGGCATCGCTGGATGCGCCGTAGGCCAGACGTTGGACGGTAATGGTACCGTCCAGCAAGGAGCGCCTGCTACTGCCAGCCAGAGTCAGGGCAGCATCTGAGGTAACACTGACTCCGGAGGTGCGGACCCGGACCCGGTTTGCTGTGGCCCGCAAGTTGAAGTTTACGGTGTCATTGACATAGCCAACAAAACCGCTGAGGGCGACTTTTCCGCCGCCGCTTTCGCCAGTCAGATTTTGAATGGCTGCGTTTGTGCCGTTCAGAAGAATAACTCCGTTCGCGTTCGATAAGCCGTTCGGGGATTCGGCGTAGTTCACGTTCGCATTCTTTAGCTCGACTTTGCCATTAACCAGCGGCTGCGCAAAACTTCCCCGCACTACGGCATTCAGAGCGATAGCGCCGGAGGAGTAAAAGTCACGGTCAATATCTTGCAGCACGCCTAGATCAGCGTTGGCATTTACATCTAAGTTCAGCGGCGAGCGGGCATCCTTCAGGTTCATTCCGCCGGACGCTTTAACGGTGGTACGAGGGCCTTTGATATCCAACTGCTGCACTTTCAAACTAGAGTGGTCGAGCGCAACGATCACAGGGCCTTCGTTGCGAAACGCAACAGCTCTGGAAGGAGGCGCCCCGGTGGGCGACCCTCGCGGCCGGGTCTGCACTTCCAGGCGGTCTAGCTGAAGACGGGCCATTAATCTATCTGTATCTAATGCAGGACCGTTGAGCGATGCTTGACCTTCTACGAGTGCATCGAAGATGGGCCGGATGGCGGGTTCTGTGGAGATCAGCGGAGCAATATTGGAGTAGCGAATATTAGAGAAGGTCAGGTTAGCTCGGGTATTGTAATCGCCCTGGAGCCGAGAGTCGCCGGTGGCGTGAATCTGGCCTTTTGCTATATCAGAGTCCAGGCGGAAGTGCAGATCTTGGCCTTGTGTCTGTGCAGCAAATTGCAAGCCGCCGAAGTTCTGATTTCCGATGTGCAACTGATCGGCGAACGCATTAGCGTTCAGGCGAGAGAAGAGCAGTTCGGGACTTCCATTTACTTCGCGAACGTTGGCGGAAAGATCGGCGGCCAACCGTAGTACTCCTCCCAGGCCGGGTTTTGCTTTCTGCACCTGCTGTATCTTAGCGACCTGAATATCGGTGCTGTCGAGCTTTAATTGCAGTGCGCCGTTGTTGAAGTCATTTGCCGGATGCGTGAATGCGCCATTGAGAGTGACCACGCCTGCCGGAATGTTCAGTTGGAATGACGGGATGTTTAGGGCTGTGTTGGTGGAGTGTGCGGTTCCGCCGAGGCGATTGATAGGCTCTCCATACACATTAGCCCGCGCTAACGCAAATTGCAGATCGGCCTTGGGAGCTTGCAATGTGCCTGTCACATGAGCATCGGCGGAGAGGTTTCCTCGCGCCGGAATCGTCCCCTGCCCTACGATTTGCAACGCTTTTTCTATCGAGAGGTTTTGGATGGCGGCATCAGCAGTTGTAGCGTAATCCTTTGTTAAGGCGGTCTGGCCGTTTATCTTAATGTTCGATCCAGCAAAGTTGGAAGCGACATTGTAATTCACGGCGTTGTTGAGGGTTCGGGCGGTAGCGGTGAGATCGCCTGCATCCTGATTTTGTACCCGCAAACCGCGCGCGGAAAGATCCGCGTTTATATTGGCGATGTTTAGCACGGTTTGGTTTCGGGCTTGCCGCAGGTCGGCAGCGGCATCGGCATTGAGTTGGATAAGTCCCGCAACACCCGGTGATTGTTTTTGCAGAGGCTGGACATCAGCAAGCTGAATGTTCGCAGTTGCCAGGTGCAGTTGAGCATGTCCTACGGAGAAGCTGTCTCGTGGATGGCTGAATGTGCCGTTCGCGTTGACTCGTGCATTGCCTGAAGCTAATTCGAGTTGCGACAGAGTGACAAGCTGATCCGTTAAATTGACGTTTGTGTACAAGCGATCAATGAGCTGACCGTAGGCGCTGCCGTTGACAACTTGCAGGTTTGCATTGCCGAGCGGGTTTCCATAGGTGCCGTTAATGTGAACGTCAGCCTTAAGGTTTCCGGTAGCCGGAATGGCGGATTCCCCGGCCAGACTCAGCAAAGCAGCGATGTTTCCGTTGCGCATCGCAACGTTAGCGGTTAAAGGCGAGCGCGGCAGAGGACTCCAGTTTTTGAGTCCAATAGAGGCGTCAAAATTGGTTTGCAGGGTATTGCGGGTGAGCAAGCCGTTCTGGACGTTTGCGCCGGTCT
>JAFAZU010000173.1 GCA_019239585.1 Acidobacteriaceae bacterium | reverse complement strand
GGAACCAATGGCCGGGTTTTAATTTATGGAGAGAGCGGAACCGGAAAAGAACTGGTCGCGCGCGCCATTCACCAAGCGAGTCAACGGGCAAAAGGGCCTTTTGTGGAAGTGAACTGCGCCGCCCTGCCGGAGGATCTGATTGAGAGCGAGCTGTTCGGACACCGACGTTATAACCTGGATGGAACCCCGGATCAAAAAATAGGCAAGCTTCAAAAGGCTCATAGCGGCACGTTTTTTCTGGACGAGGTTGGTGACATGAGTCTTCGCACACAGGCCAAAGTCCTGCGCGCTCTGGACGAGCACCGCTTTGAGCCGGTGGGCGCACCGCAATCCGTTCAGGTAGATGCGCGTGTGATTGCCGCTACCAATAAGAACCTGGAAAAGGAAATTGAGCGAGGCAACTTTCGCGAAGACTTGTTTTACCGTCTCAACGTCATTCCATTCACCGTGCCTCCCTTACGCGAACGCAAAGAAGATATACCTGTTCTGACGGCGCATTTTCTACGTGAATTTACGACTGCTTACGGGCGCAAACCAAAAGAATTAAGTGAAGAAGCAACAGCTGCGTTGATTGGATACCACTGGCCTGGAAACGTGCGAGAATTGCGAAATGTGATGGAGCGAATAGTTATTTTATATCCGCAGCGCCGTATCGAGGCGCGCCATCTTTCACTCGATAGCGGCCGTAAAGCACAAAACGGCAGGTTCTCCGATGGACTCGGCAGTTTGCAGGAAGTGAAGGAGACTGCTGAGCGTGACTACATCTTGAGAAAGCTGGAAGAGACAGGCGGCAATGTCTCGCGCACCTCCGAGCTGCTTGGTTTAGAGCGCAGTAATTTATATCGCAAGATGAAAGCTCTTGGCATTGCGCCGAAAGAGTAACAGCCGTACAAACATTTTGCTTGACGCCGGCCATGATCGTTGGACGTTTGTATGCGCCTGCCTGCATAACACTAGCCCATCTGTTCTCATTAGTCGATGGAAACAACTATCCCTGATCCTTGTCTCCGTGTTTTTCCCTGGTCACCGGGAGGGCAGGCGTGGATCTTATAAGTGGTAAGAACATCTACGGCCAAGCACATCTGCGGAACAAGAAAATATCTCACCATGCCTAACTAGAGGCTGTGGTCCGGAAAGCATCCATGGAGGGGAAAGGCAAAGCACGATGAAGGGCGTCATCTTGGTGGAGCCTCACAAAGTTGAGGTGCGGCAGATTCCCGATGCGGAGATACAAGAGTCTACCGATGTGTTAATGAGGGTGACCTCGACTGCCATCTGCGGGACCGACCTGCATTTCTATGAAGGACGGATGCCTTACAATGGCAAGCTGATCGGCCATGAGCCGCTGGGCGTGGTCGAGGAAGCAGGCAGCGCGGTGAAATATGTCAAGAAGGGCGACCGGATTGTCGTGCCGACGCATATTTGCTGCGGCTTCTGCTCCAATTGCGTGCGCGGTTACAGCGCGGCCTGTCTCACGACTCATCCGGGAGCAGCCGGGGCGGCTTACGGCTATCCAAACCAAGGTGACTACGCGGGCGCGCAAGCGGAGTTGGTGAGAATACCTTTCGCGGATGCGAACTGCTTGAAACTGCCCGGCGAACCGGGCGACCAATGGGAGCACGATTTTGTCCTGTTGGCCGACATCTTCCCCACGGGCTGGCATGCGAACGAGCTGGCGAGGGTCGAGGCAGGAGATTCTGTTGCCATCTTCGGCGCAGGAGCGGTTGGTTTGATGGCGGCTTACTCGGCCCGGCTGCGGGGCGCAAGTGACGTGTACGTAGTCGATGCAGTGACGGAGCGCCTGGGGAAAGCCGCCGAACTCGGTGCGGTGCCGATCAATTTTCGGGAAGAAGACCCGGTCCAGCAGATTATGGAGCGGCGCAAAAAGAAGCGAATGGATACGGCGTTTCGGGATGAGCATGTGATGGACGGCGTCATGTGCGGCATTGATGCGATCGGCTTTCAGGCGCGATCCCGCGAGGACTACAGCAAAGAAGATCCGAACTGGGTCATTGCGGCTTTAGCGGAATTGGTGAACCCGACCGGGCGTATTGCAGTCGTCGGCGTCTTTCCTCCGCAAGACCCGGAGGGTCCTGACCCGGCGGAACAGAAAGGCGAGCTCACCGTGCCGTGGGGAAAGCTGTTCAAGAAGGGCATCAGCATCGGTTTAGGGCGTGATCAAGACGAGCGCTATAACCTGATGCTGCGGAACATGGTTGTCAATGGGACCGCGCGGCCCGGTCAGATCGTGTCGCATCGGATTCCGATTGAGCAAGCGCCGGAGGCATTTGCTCAATTTGACGGACGGGCAAACGGATACATCAAGGTCGTGCTCGATCCTCGACAGTAAGGAACAGGTCGTCTTATGATTCTTCGATCCTTGTCCCAGCCGGAAGAGAGGACATCGGGCCGCTCCGAAGGCGTCAGGAATTTTCATCGAAATGCGAAAGCACCTTCCGGTGCTGAAACCCGGCACACACATGTCCCTCAAAGTCCGGGAGTACAGTGAGTACTGAACCGAGCTTCGTCCGCTCACCTTTTAATAGAGTTCTGACCAGGGTTAATGGGCGGAATGTTATAGCTTTAACAAGCGTTCGGCGTTCCCGTGCGTGATCTTCTCAAAATCTACCGGTGCCAGCGAGAGCTTTTCGAGAAAGGCGCGTCCCTGCTCATTGGAGCTATACGGGTAGTCAACCGAAAACAGAATGCGATCTGCCCCTACTACCGCCAGCGCCAGATAAAGCGGTGGAGCAGTAAAGAGACCGCTCGTCGTGATATGCACGTTGCTGTGGAAGTAGTCCGCCACAGATCGCTTCAGGTCTTTCGCAAAGGGCATAACGATGGCATCGATGCGCGCGAGGAAGAACGGAATCATCTCGCCCATGTGACCAATGATGATCTGCAGCTTCGGAAAACGATCAAACACGCCCGTCGCGATTACGCGGAGTGTGTGCAGACCTTGTTCGGCGTGCCAACCCCACCCCGCAATGGAAAGAATGCGGGCCAGTCCGGGTTCCAGTCCGGAGAAGTACGTTTTCTCGACGGCTTCAGGAGGTGGCGCGGGGTGAAGGTAGAGCGGCACGTCCAACGCTTGGGCGCGTTCGAGCAGTGGTGTAAAGAATGCGTCGTCCAGAAACCGTCCCTGGGCCATGCCATTGATCATCGCGCCTTTGAAACCGAACTGTTTCACCGTGCGTTCGAGTTCGATAGCCGCAGCGGACGGGTCGGCCACTGGCAAAGTAGCAAAAGCGGCAAAGCGCTTCGGATGGCGTCGGACCGCTTCGGCCATCTCGTCATTCGCGCGCTGAGCCAGGGGTACGGCACGCGACGACTCCAGGATCTCGGGCGACGGCTCGGTGTATGACAATACCTGCAGGTCGATACCGGCTCGATCCATATCGGCAAGGCGTCGTTCGCCCAGATCAGACAAATTAACGAGGCGCTGGGCTGCCTTCTCACCCGCTGTGTTCATGGATCGAAAATAATCACCGGCTTCTCCGATCTCTCCATCCACTTGCGGGCTCCGGTAGTGCTCTTCGAGTGTAATCAGTCGCATTCGTTTTCCTACTTGATCGGGAACCCGACCATTACCAGGGACCTGCCAAAAGGTGCTCAATGCGAATTGGCAGTTTGCGGCACCGAATGCCCGTCGCGTGGTAAACCGCATTGGCTACAGCGGCATTCATCCCGGTAATGCCGAGTTCGCCCACTCCTTTAATTCCCAGCGGGTTCACAAAGACATCCTGCTCGTCCAGCATCAGCGTTTTGACTTCAGTAATATCGGCGTTCACCGGCACTTGATAATCCGCCAAGTTGTCGTTCACGTACCGAGCGGTTCTGTGATCGATGTCAGTTGACTCCAGGAGGGCAGCGCTCATTCCCCAAATCTGGCCGCCCGCCAGTTGACTGCGCGCTGTTTTCGGATTCATAATGCGCCCGGCAGCAAAAGCGCCTACCATCCGGGGTACGCGAATCTGTTTGGTCCAGCGATTGATGTGGATCTCGACAAATTGGGCGCCGAAGGCGAACTGCATACGGTCCTTTAGCATCGCGCCGCCTTTGATGATGGGCTTGCCGCGTCGGATCAGGGCCGGACCAATCAAGGGCGGCGCGCCATGTGGGTTGTTCGTGGCGCTCTCAACCATCGGTTTGTCTCGCCCCGCGCGCCGGACCGCTATCCCCAACGGTTCGGCCCTCGTCTTCGCCTCCAACCATGCCTTCTGCAGGACGACCTGTGAGCTTTCCGCGCCGTGCAGAGAACTATCCTTCGCCGCCAACGCCGATTTAATAATGCGACGGCGTAGGGCACTGCAAGCTTTCGCCACAACCGTGCAGACGCTGGCGGTGGAATTAGAGCCTGCCGACAACGGCACAGCCGGTAAGGCACTATCACCGACGCGCACCTCCACCGCCTCGACTTCGATGCCCAGCAGGTCGCCGGCAGTCTGGGCAATGACCGTCCGAATGCCGGTTCCAATCTCATGGGTTCCCACTTCCACAATCGCCCGCAGGTCGGGTGTGAGCGTCACTCGACACTCGGCTGGCCCCATCATCGTCGGGTAGAAAGCCGTGGCGTAGCCCCAGCCGACCAGATCGTCTCCATCTCGCATGGAACCCGGACACGGATTGCGCTGCGACCAGCCGAAAGCTTCGGCTCCCGCCTCCATGCAGCGGAGGAGGGAACGGCTGGTGTAAGGTTTCCCTGTGACCGTTTCCACCAGCGTGTCATTACGCCGCCGCAGTTCCAAGGGGTCCATCTTGAGCTGGTACGCCAGTTCGTCCATGGCGGATTCCAGCGGAAACAGGTAAGGTGTTTCGGGCGGGGCGCGCATATAGCCGGGAGTCTGCCGGTCCGCTTCGACGTTATGTACTTTGGTGTGGACGTTCGGGCAGGCATACAGCCGGGAAGTGGAATCGGAACCGGCCAGCGCGAACCGGTCGGTGCGGCTGGTCAGTTCCCAACTCTCATGCGATAGAGCGGTAAGTCGGCCCTCGTGATCCGCGCCCAGTTGAAGGTGATGCCGTGTTTCGGCTCGAAATGTTCGCAGGGTGAAGCCTTGTGGACGGGAGGCGACGAGCTTAAC
>JAFAZU010000168.1 GCA_019239585.1 Acidobacteriaceae bacterium | reverse complement strand
ATTGTTATTGGCGCCAGAGCGACAGCAATGCTAGTTCCCGCGTCCCAAACGCTGCTCGAGAGGTTCTATCGGGAGTCTATGCCGGTCAGAGCACAGCGTACGCTTTTTGCTGAAAAGCTTCAGCACTTAGGCGGAAAACACCTGATTTTTGTCAGATACAGGCAACCGGGGCACAACCCGGATAATGAATGGGTGTACAACCAAGCCGATATCGATCACGCCAGGGTGGTCTGGGCACGGGAGTTGGACCCGGAGTCAAATCAGAAGCTGATACATTACTTCTCAGACCGTAAAGTTTGGCTGGTGGAGCCGGACGCCAAGCCCCCGCGCCTTTGTCCTTACCCGGCAGGGGCGCTTCAAGCGGCGCGATAGAGCCGGGGTTGGCCCCTGAATTCAGCAAGGCTAGGAAGTGATCGCTTAAGCGGCCACAACCTCTTCGCTTTCCTTCTCGACAGCTTCCGCCTGCTGGGCTGGCTGCTGTTTCTCTTCGTGGTACTCCTGTTCGGTGTTAAGGGCCCACAAGTTATCGCGGCTGCGAACATCCGCGATAATGTTGTCCACTGCTGTCATGGCGGTCAGCATCGAGTGATCCTGGTTATTGTACTTGTGCATGCCGTTCCGGCCTACCAGGAACAGGTTTTCGAACTCATTGACGTAAGAGATCAGTTCAGGGAACCGATCATATGATCCAAAGTAAGCCGGATAAGTTTTCGGCATCCGAATCACAGTAGCGTCAACAATATCATCAGATTCAAGGATGTTCATGGAGGCCAGTTCTTCCTTTGCCAACCCAATCATCTCCGCATCCGAACGGTTCCAAAGCGAATCGCCCTCGTTGCAGAAATACTCCAGGCCAATCCAGATGTGGTCTGGATTGGCTACCATGGACGGACTCCAATTATTAAAGATTTGCAACCGGCCCACCAGAACATCCGGCTCCTGGATATAGATCCAGTTGTCTTTCACAAGCTCACCGGATGTTTCACGCAGTTTGATTTTGCTGCAAAGGACGCCAACGGTAATGAAATCCCGGTAAACCAAGCCGTCCGAAATTTCCCTTACTTCAGGCGGAGCAGGCGGGTTCAGATCTGCAACGAGCTCCTTCATGGGCATGGTCGAAAAAAAGTAGTCGCCTGTGAAACTTTTAGTTTCACCCGTATCGCTACTTTTCGCCACAACCGCTGTAACCCGGCCCTTGCCGTTATGCTGAATTTCTTCAACATCCCAATGCATCAGGATTTCGCCGCCCAGCTTTTTCACTAGACCCGCAACTTCCTCCCACATCTGACCAGGTCCGTACTTTGGATAAAGGAACTGCTCAATAAGCGAAGTCTCAACATCCTTCTGCGCGATGTCGGTCTTCTTTTTCGGCAGCATCTTTTTGAGAATATGAGTGATGGTCTTCAGAATTGAAAGGCCTTTAATGCGTTGAGCGCCCCATTCGGCGCTGATCGCCTTACATTCGATACCCCAAACCTTCTCGGTATAAGATTTGAAAAAGGTAAGATACAGCTCACGCCCAAATCGGTTAATAAAGAACTGCTCAAGATTGGTTTCGGGCTTGATCGGGAAGATCAGTGCGCGCAGATAGCTCAATCCAATTTTGATCGTCTTCCAGATTCCCAACTTCGAGAGGGTATCGCCGCTCAGCGTGATTGGATAATCAAAGAACTTACGCATGAAGTAGATGCGCGACTTGCGGTTGCGCACCAGCATGACGGATTCATCAGTTTCTGGGTCCGCAGGCGCTGCGTGAGCTGGCACGGTTGTTGTCTGCCGCTGGTACGTGATTTGAGTATTGGCGCCTTCAATCGCTTGCATTGGCATGATGTTGAGCCACCATTGCATGACGCGATCGGATTTAGAGAAAAAGCGGTGACCTCCAATGTCAATCCGATTACCTTTGTAATTGACGGTTCGAGAGATGCCGCCGATGTAGTCGCTTTTCTCAAGTACAACCGGTACGATATCAGTCCTAGTCAGTAGTTCAAAAGCGGCAGTAAGACCAGCCGGTCCCGCGCCAATGATGACGGCCTGTTTACGATTCTCGGGCGAAAGCTGCATAGTTGTCTTTTCCAGTCTACCGGAATAGCGCCTCACATTCGACCAATTCCAGCAGAAATCCCGAACTATTACGTACTGTTATGAATGGGTTAAGCTTCACTTAAGCCATTCTGGAATAGTGAGTTAGGGAATTTTCGTTACCATAGCGGTTAACGTGACGACCATTAAGCTTCCTCAGCCTCACTGTTTCTTGCACACCTTTGTAACAATCGAGAACATGCGCCGTGTTATTCCCTCCCTCCTGCTATTTCTCTTAGCCCCGATTTCCGCTTACTCACAGGCAATTCAGTATGCGCCGGAGCGTAAGATTTGGCTGCTGAACACGACCCACAGCTCCTATGCGATAGGCGTGAATTCCGAGGGCCAGTTACAAAACCTATATTGGGGCGGTCCTTTATGGAGGACGGACGACATCACGAATGCTGCACAATACCGCGATCTATCTTCCTTTGATCCGCACCAGATGCTTGAGAACGAGGAGTACCCCGGGTGGGGTGGGCCACGCTTTTACCAGCCGGCACTAAAGATCATGCGCGCGAACGGTGATCGCGACCTCGTGCTTCATTATCGATCCCACCGTATGGGACAGAACGATTTAGAGATTGTGATGAAAGACATCCGAGACGACATTGAAGTGACGCTGCACTACCGTGTGTACCCGGAAGAAGGAATGATCCGGCGGTATTCAACAATTCAAAACAAGACGAAGGCGCCCATCACGGTTGAAAGCGCGCAGTCGGCAACCTGGTACATGCCGCCGGGCGACGGTTATCGACTGTCATATTTAAGCGGGCGCTGGGCAGCCGAAACGCAACTGAATCGAGAGCCTATTCATGAGGGAATGAAGATCATTGAGAGCCGTTTAGGGCATACCGGCCATAACTTCAACCCCTGGTTTGCGGTGGATCGCGGCGACGCCGCAGAGGAGCATGGAAGCGTTTGGTTCGGCGCTCTGGCCTGGAGCGGCAATTGGCGCATCTCGGTAGAACAGACGCCTTATCAACAAGTGCGCGTGACCGGCGGGCTCAACACTTTTGACTTTTCCTATTCATTAAAACCGGGCGAGTCGCTGGATACGCCAGAGTTTTACGCAGGATATGCTGCGAACGGTTTCGGCGAAGCTTCGCGCCTGCTGCACCATTTGGAGCTGATGGATATTGAGCCGCATGGTGCAAAAGCGCGCGTCCGACCGGTGCTGTACAACTCTTGGGAGGCTACGGAGTTCAACGTCAATGAGCAGGGGCAAAAGGCGCTGGCTGAAAAGGCCGCGAAACTCGGCGTGGAACTCTTCGTTATGGATGACGGCTGGTTCGGCAAACGAAACACTGACCGTGCAGGCTTGGGCGATTGGTTTGTCAACAAAGAAAAGTTTCCGAACGGCCTGAATCCTCTCATTGAGTATGTGAATAAGCTAGGCATGGATTTCGGCCTGTGGGTCGAGCCTGAAATGGTCAACCCGGATAGCGATTTGTATCGTGCGCACCCGGACTGGGTTATGAATTTTCCGGGCCGACCGCGCAGCGAATTGCGTAACCAGCTAGTGTTGAATCTGGCGCGAAGCGATGTTCGAGATTACATTTATTCCGCACTGGACAAGCTCGCCAGCGATTACAAAATCAAATACTTTAAATGGGATATGAACCGGATCTTTTCCGAGCCGGGCTGGCCGGAAGAAGCGCCTGCTGAACAACGCAAGTTGTGGGTTCAGTATGTCCGCAACTTGTACGACATCATTGACCGGCTGCGGGCCAAGCACCCGTACCTGGAAATTGAATCATGTTCGGGCGGCGGCGGGCGAATTGATCTCGAAATCCTGAAGCGAGTGGAAGAGTTCTGGACGTCCGACAACACGGAAGCCTTTGACCGTTTGCGGATTCAGGAAGGATTCTCACAGGCTTATGCCGCGAAGTTTATGTCGGCTTGGGTCACGGATGTACCAAACATGAACGGACGCAGCACGCCGCTCAAGTATCGTTTTCTCGTCGCGATGCAAGGAGCGCTCGGCATCGGCGCCAATCTGAACAAATGGACGGATGAGGATACAAAGTTAGCGACGGACATGGTGACGCTGGATAAACGTATCCGCAATACGGTGCAGGAAGGTAGTCTGTACCGTTTGCTTTCGCCTCGAATGGGCGATGTGACCGCTAATGAATACGTTTCACAGGATGGAAAAGAGGCGGTCCTATTTGCCTTCCGGCATTCGCAGCAATATATGACCCAAGTGCCTCCCATTGGCCTGCAAGGATTAGACCCGCGAGGCGTTTACAAGCTGGAATCTATTGACGGCAAGCTGGTCAGTCAACAGTCAGAAATGAGCGGAGCTTATCTGATGCAATATGGTCTCCAGCTCAAGCTAACTGGCGACTACGACAGCACGGCAGTGCTGCTGCATCGTGTCCAATGAGCAAGCACCAATCAGGCAACTGCCTATGACAGCAGGGCTATGATACAAGCACAACGCATGGACCCAATCATACACAAGTACACCAGCTTTGACGAATGAAGGCTGACGAATACCGGTACCGGCAAAGTCGGCCAGCATGGGAGCGTTTGGACGCGGTAAAAGAATCGATCGAGACCGCCTATGCTCTTAAGGGCCTCGAAGTACCGACCCGGATGGATAAGACCTACTTCCGCAAGCTCCCTTGCCCTTGGGTCGCAAAGGATGCAAGGTGAAATGTTGAGACCGATTACCTCAGTTGACAAGCGTTAAATTACAAGCTGCATTCTCGCGGTAAAGATGAAGAACCCGCCGCACCCCGGTGATTTTATTCGGACGGAAATTGTTGAACCGACGGGCTTGTCCGTGACGGCAGCCGCAGCGGTTTTGCAAGTGTCACGCCCGGCCCTGTCCAATTTGCTCAACAGCAAAGCGGCCCTGTCCGGCGAGATGGCGTTACGGATTGAAACGGCTTTCGGCGTAAAGAAAGATGGATACGCTGATGCGGATGCAGGCATCTTACAACATCGCACAGGCCCGGAAGTGGGAGAAAGAAATCCGCGTCAGGCGCTTTCAAAAGATGGCGGACGTTCATCCATAGTAGCAACGACAAGTATCCTCGCCGTGTTTCAAATACGATGATTGCCGTCACTGCGCTTCACCACGGGTTCACGGTTGCCACCCGAGATCGAGCCGACTTCGACAAAACAGGAGTGACCGTCATCAATCCGTGGGAAGAGCCGCCGCACCGCATTGCCGACCCTCGGCATTAGGATTTGGGACTGTCGGATAATTAAAAGGCTGGCGATCCAAACGCAGTCAACATCACTGAACAGTGTTTGACTATTTCAGTTTTCCATTTGGCAGCGCGAAAGCGACATAGGTTGCGCCGGACGGGTCCTTTGACTTGCCGCCGCCGCAGGCGATGACGATGAACTCCCTACCCTTGACTTCATAAACAGCAGGCGTGGCGTTACCGGCAAAGGGCAAGGTGGTTTCCCAGAGCAGTTGACCAGTCAGTTTATCGAAGACATGAAATTTTCGGTCAAAGCTGGTTGCTGCGATAAAAAGCAATCCGTTGGAGGTAACGACTGCTCCGCCGTAATTCTCACTGCCCGTGTTGCGTAGTCCTTGTTTAGCAAGAGCCGGATACTCTCCGAATGGAATCTTCCACGCATACTCTCCGGTATTCAAATTGATGGCGTTCAGCGTTCCCCAAGGCGGCTTTACGGCAGGATAACCGTCAGGATCGAGAAAACGGTTGTAGCCGTCGATGCTGTATTTTAAATCAATGATCGAGCTCATCCGGTCCTTGTTGCCGAGTTGGACGTCTTCGTTATAAACGAGATAGCGCACAAGAGCTTTGATGTCTTCTGGCGGAAGACGGCGAAACGATGGCATGCGGGCGCCGCCTTCGCGGATCACGGTTTCTACTTGATCCGCATTGAGCTTATTTGCAATGT
>JAFAZU010000079.1 GCA_019239585.1 Acidobacteriaceae bacterium | reverse complement strand
GAAGGAACAAGAGGGAAATCTTCGTGAACGGGTTTTCAAGCGTCCGACCGTTGTTGAGCTGCCGCCAATTGACCGGGAAATCACCATTGCCGAAGGAATTACGGTTAAGGAACTGTCAGAGAAACTCGGCGTTAAAGCAAACTTGGTGATTAAGAAGCTGGTTGAAAAGAAGATCTTCGCCACTATCAACCAGACGCTTGACGTCAAGCTGGCCGAGGAGCTGTCGCGTGATTTTGGAGCTTCCACGAATCAGGTCAGCTACGAAGAAGAATCAACGCAGGACATTGAACTGGCGGAAGACCCGAAAGAGCTGGTCCGACGTGCGCCCGTGGTCACCATTATGGGCCATGTGGACCATGGCAAAACTTCGCTGCTCGATGCCATTCGCCAGACGAACGTAGCGGGCCGTGAGGCGGGCGGTATTACCCAGCACATCGGCGCTTACTACGTCGAAAAGAATAATCGTAAAATTGTTTTCATTGACACGCCGGGCCACCAAGCCTTCACCCGCATGCGCGCGCGCGGCGCGAAGGTCACGGATATTGTGGTGCTGGTTGTTTCGGCCGACGACGGCGTGATGCCGCAAACGCTTGAAGCGATCGATCACGCCCGAGCGGCCAATGTGCCCATCCTTGTTGCCATCAATAAGATCGATAAGCCTGATGCTCAGCCGGAGCGCGTAAAACAGCAGCTTGCTGATCGTGGACTTCTGGCGGAGGATTGGGGCGGCGATGTCGTTATGGTACCTGTTTCGGCCAAGATGGGTCAGAACCTTGACCTGTTGCTGGAAATGATTCTGCTTGTGGCCGATATACAGGATCTCAAGGCGAATCCGCAGCGTCCGGCCCTGGGCACGGTGCTGGAAGCGAAACTCGATAAAGGCCGAGGCCCGGTTGCTACTATGCTGGTCCGGAACGGAACCTTCCGAGTGGGCGATTTCTTCATCTGCGGCGCCCTGTTTAGTAAGGTGCGCGCGATGTTTGATGATCGCGGCAACTCAGTGAGGGAAGCTGAGCCGTCCATGCCGGTTGAAGTGATCGGTCTTGAAAGCCTCCCGGAGGTGGGCGATAGTTTCCAGGTTGTCTCCGACACCTCCAAAGCCAAGCAGATTGTTATTTATCGTGAAGCGAAAGCGCGTGACGCCGCAATGGCCAAGGGCGCGCGCGTGGCGACTCTGGCTTCCTTGAATGAGCAATTCAAAGAGGGAGAGCTGAAAGACCTGAACCTGATTATCAAAGCTGATGTGGGCGGCACGGCTGAAGTGCTTTCTGATACGCTGCAGCAGCTTTCCAATGAAAAGGTTCGTGTTCGCGTTCTACGTACGGGAGTGGGCGCAATCACTGAGGATGACGTGCTGCTGGCTTCCGCTTCAGACGCCCTGATTGTTGGCTTCAACGTGCGACCGGAGCGGAATGCTCAGGCTACGGCAGAGCAGCAGAAGGTTGACATACGCCTCCATAGCATCATCTATGAGCTGATTGAAGAGATTCAGTTGGCGATGACCGGTCTGCTGGAACCGGTCTACAAAGAAGTGGTTCAGGGCCATGCCGAAGTACGCGAAACATTCCGCATCAGCAAGGTCGGAACCGTAGCTGGTTGCTATGTAGCCGACGGATTGGTGCGTCGCGACAGCCAGGTGCGCGTCCTGCGTGACGGCGACGTGGTGCATACGGGCCGTCTTGAAGCGCTCAAGCGATTCAAGAACGACGCCAGCGAAGTGAAAAACGGCTTGGAATGCGGTATTTCGCTGGCGAACTTCAATAACGTTCAGATTGGCGATACGCTGGAATTCTTTATAACAGAACGAATTGCTCCCCAGTTACCGGTTGCAGCGCACTAGCTTCGACCCCGGTAGGTTCGAGTATGGAAACTCATGCCTGTATCGGCGTTTTGACGCTTGAGATTCACGTCGAGTATTCGCACTCCCTAAAAGACAAACGGCAGGTCGTGAAAAGCCTGAAGGACCGGCTGCGCGAGCATTTCAACGTGTCAGTGGCCGAGATTGACGGCCTGGACTCGTGGCAAAGCTCGGTGATTGCCGTTGTGACCGTGGCCAATGACCGCGTCTTCGCGGAAAAGGTGCTGCAAGGCGCGGAAACGCACGCGGCAGACCTGCTGGGGGGGTCGCTTGCGGCGAGCGGGGTGGAGTGGTTGTAGAGATAAAAGGAAATTTGGCTATTCAGCCGAAATCGGCAAGGAACGAATTCGAATGAGACCTCCGCGAAAAACAACTACGCAGCCACAATTCAGTTCACTTTCTAATGCCGCCATATTGGCAAGCAGTAGATTTGCGTATTGCTCAGCGGATACTACATTCTTTTCTCGAAATAACACGAAGGATGGTTGAGGAGCTTCCTGAAGAGCCAGCAGCGCGGCAAAATCCGAGTCGGCGGAAACAAGAACCCGTGATTCTATGCGCGCTCTTTCGAGAATATTAACGTCCTCAGCGTCCTGCATCCCATAATCCCGGACATGCGCCGCCTGGTGGCCAGCATCACACAACAGCCGAGATAAACGGGGCGGCAAAGCATTATCGATTAAAAATCTCAAGCGTTTTGCGGTAAGGGTAATTCTCGCTCAAGAGTTGCAGCTGCAGCATACCGTAGGCACTCGCGGATATCCTCGGTCTCCAGGTCCGGGTACTCTTCTAATATCTGACGTTCTGTCATTCCTGCGGCAAGCATCCGAAGCACAGTGGCTACAGGTATACGCAATCCACGGATGCAAGGAACGCCGCTCATCTGCCCCGAATTGATAGTGATTCTGGGAAAGTTTAACATTGCGCGTATCCTCGTCTCATTATGCCAAAGTAAGCAGCTCGTACAAAGCTACTCCCCGATGGAGATTGCCGTGAACAAATCATACACTGGAAGTGAGAGGCCGAGATGGATACCCACCGAGCCGAGCGCGTCTCGGAAGCAATACGGGAAGAGCTGGGAGAAATTATTTCCTATGAACTCTCCGACCCCCGCATAGGTGATGCTGTTGTCACGGAAGTCCTGGTTTCGCCGGATAAGAAGCATGCGCAAGTCCGGCTGCACTTTCCCTCCGCCAGCCAGCCGCAACAGGAGACGCTTCAAGCCCTGAATGGAGCCAAGCATTTCCTGCGCCGAAAATTAGCGGAGCGGTTGAACTTGTTCCGGGTGCCGGATCTTCATTTTGAAGCTGATATATCGACCGGGTCGTTCGACCGAATGGAGCACCTGCTCAAGCGCATACGGCGTGGGCGGCCGCGCGACTGATCGTAATCGAATGCAGTCCTCTTTGGCGGCGTTTATAGTTTTGGCGGTGCTTCTTTGTGGAGAAGCCAAACCTGCGCTGGTTAAAATTGAGCGTTCCGCTGATGCAATGGGGACGACTTACACGATTGACGCCTATGGCGCTAACACAGGGGCGCTGGAAGCCGCTACGGAAGCAGCTTT
>JAFAZU010000029.1 GCA_019239585.1 Acidobacteriaceae bacterium | reverse complement strand
TGATAAATTCCAGCTTGTGTGCGTACCTTGCGCCGAAATTCTGAATTCAGGGATGTTGGCAGATCGTAAGCCTTAGCGCTATCTTCGAAGTAAACGCGAAAACCTCTAAACGCGGCAACAAAGGGCAGATAAACGTCATCCAACAGGATTTCAGGCGGGACTGGTGCGGTCAGTTTGCGCCGGATCGCGTAAATGGCTCCAGTCGCTCCCAGCATGGCGTCCACCTGGTTTAGATTGCGCCGAATCCACTTTTCATAGCGCCAATAAAGACCGGTATTGTATTCCTCGGAACTGCCTCCCTCACGAATTATTAACTCTCCTGTAGCCACTCCCACGCTCGGATCGTTAAAGCACGCTATCAGTCGGGCAAGCGCCAGGGAGTCAAACGGCTGACGAACATCCGTTAAAACAACAATGTCGCTGCCGACGTGTTGGAGCGCCGCACTGACCGCAGTGGCTTTACCGCCGGGAGGCAGCGTCAGAAGGCGCACTCGTCGATCTCCGAAATCAGTAACAATCTCGTTTGTGCTGTCGCTCGAGCCATCAGATACCACCAAGATGTCAATGAGATCAGGAGGATACTCAGAAGCAAGTAAAGATTCGAGTTTCGGGCGTATCCAGGCAGCGCCATTGCGAACAGGAATGATAATAGAAACCGGGACTGCTGCGTCCATCTGCTTATCAATGGACTTGGGACGGATTTTTGCGTATCCGGCCAACAGCGCAGGGTATCCAATCAGGACGTAAAAAATAAAGACAATGCTCAGGAAGAGGATAACCGATGCTGCGCTCATGCCCTGATGTGCTCTGGTTTGGGCGCAAAAAGAGTACGTTCGAAGCCTTTGGTCACCTGCTCCCAGGAGTAGTGATCGACAACGAGTTTTCTTCCTTGCTGCGCTATTTTTCGGCTATAGTGCGGAGCAGCGAGCCCCTTCAGGCATTCCGCTGCAAACTGCTGCGCTGTATCGGCAATTTGAACGGTTTCGCCGTGACGCACAGGCAAACCTTCTGCGCCTATCGTTGTTGACACAACAGGCGTGCCGGCCGCCATGGCTTCGAAAATTTTCAGCCGTGTTCCGCCGCCAACGCGGAGCGGCACGATCGATAGTGCCGATTGCCATAAAAACGGGCGCACATCCGGCACCGTACCGGTCACTGTAATCTGAGGATCTTTCGCTGCATCCAGTAGAGCTTGTGGAGGATTACGCCCTACAATTGCCAACCGGCAATCAGGCCTTTCCTGACGGATGAGCGGGAAAACATCAGAAAGAAACCAGCGCATTCCGTCAACGTTCGGCATCCAGTCCATGGAACCGACAAAGACCAGATCATAAAGAATCGAGGACGAGCCTGGTCTTTCAAAGTAGTCCACATCCACGCCTGTCGGCACGGAGGAAACACGTTCAATGCCGAAGCGAGACCGCATCAGTTGCTCATCAGTTTCCGATACAGCGACCACTTGAGCAACAGCCCGGCAAACATCCCGTTCCCACTGGAGCATGCGTTTTGCTTGCAACTTGAAATAGGCGCGATGCGCCGCAGTTCTTCCGCTTTTTGCATGCCGTTCCCAAATCACTGATTCCACGTTGTGCTGAAACAAGGTCCAAGTACGTAGATCAGCAATGTTAAGGCTCGGGAACAAGAAATCGCAAACCTTTGCATCAAAGTCGTGGGCCGATACAACTTTTGCAATGGTATCCCGCATGGCTGTCGAGCGGTAACGCATACCCGCCACCGGAATGGTAGACCCTAAACCTCCAAAAAGCTGCAAAGCAAAAGCGGGCGAATTCTTTGGTATGACTTTGTGCGGAACAGGATAGGAATGAGAGGCGTACTCGGAACTGCGTTTAAGACCTTCCGGGTTTAACGGATCGTCAAAAGCTATATAATGCACCTCGTGACGTTTGTGCAATTCCCGCAGCATTTCTAAAGTGCGGATCTGGCCTCCGCGCGTTGTCGGATGCAGAAAATCTGTTTTGACCCAGAGGATTTTCAAACCAGTTCCTTTGTCAGGCGTGACTCAAATAATCCATCCCAGTTTTGGTCACGTTTTCCCGTGAAAAATGTATTT
Organism: Acidobacteriaceae bacterium; assembly: GCA_019239585.1. Lineage (GTDB taxonomy): Bacteria > Acidobacteriota > Terriglobia > Bryobacterales > Bryobacteraceae > Bog-105. The sequence goes on along the minus strand of JAFAZU010000029.1, from coordinate 1,924 downwards.
CCCCAAATATGAAGGTTAAGAAGCCTCCAGAGGCGATCCGTCGCGTCATCCGCGCCGCTGCGCTGACGTCCAATCAGGTCGCGCACATAGTCGAGGTTCAGATATTCAGCCAGAAATCCCTTCCGGTCAAGCAGGGACGCAAACAACGGTTCACATTTCTTTTCGCGGAACCACTGCCGAAGCGGGGTGGGGAAACCCATCTTCTTGCGATAGATAATCTCGTGCGGCAAAAGATCCTCGACAGCGCGTTTGACAATATACTTGCCCGTTTTGCCTCGAATCTTGAGATTGTCGGGTACTTGAGAAGCAAACTCGACAAAGGGATGATCGAGAAATGGCACTCGGCTCTCTATTGAGCAGGCCATACTCATCTGATCCTGCTTCATCAAAAGCTCAACCAGGTACGTTTTCTGATCCGCATAGAGCATTTGCGAAAGAACAGAGCCTTTTCGGGATTGCCAATAATCCAAGTAGGTTTGATAAGGATTCTGGAGGTCACCGGAAAGCATATTCCTGCGCTCTGCGGCAGAAAATGCTCCATAGAAATTGTCCAGTTGAAGAGACTCCACATTGAGGTCGCGGCCTATAAACGTATGTTGTAGTTTTCGCCGGAGATCGGCAGAAAACAGCCCAGAACAATCAATATAGTGACGCAAACCCTTTCGCAGGAACGGCGGAACAAACTTGTAAAGGTCAGCCCAACGCCGATTGAAGAGATAGTGCTGATAACGATAGTACCCGGCAAACAGCTCATCGCTACCCTCGCCAGTCAGGACGACTTTGACCTGTTGGGAGGCAAGATGCGAAACAAAGTAAAGTGAGACGCTGGAAGGCCAGGAGATTGGCTCATCCTCATGCCAGATTAGACGAGGGAGCGCGTTAAAGAAATCATCCGGACCAATCACAATTTCGTGATGATCGGTTCCGATAGCCTTCGACACCTGCCGCGCATAGGACAACTCACTATAAGCAGCTTCTTCGTAACCGACAGCAAACGTTTTTACCGGTTCTGTCCGCATACGCTTCATCAGAGCTGCAATGGCGCTTGAATCTACTCCGCCGCTGAGAAACATCCCCAGAGGAACATCGCTCATGAGACGCATCTGGACGGTTTGCTCCAGGCGCTCTCGACACTCCCGTATCCAAGCTTCGTCCGATTTTCCGCTAACGGTTAAAAATTCCGGCACATCCCAATAGCGTTTCACTTGAACCGTGCCGGTTCCAGCATTCACGGTCAGGGTATGACCGGGCATCAGCTTTCGGATGCCCTTAAATAACGTCTTGTCACTGCTTACATAGCCGAACGTGAGGTACTCCGGAAGAAGCGTGTCCTCAAATTGCGTCGGAATTTCGGGAAGCTTTAATAGAGCTTTGATTTCGGATGCAAAGGCAAAGAGTTTATCGCTTACGTAATAGTAAAGCGGCTTTATGCCCAACCGGTCACGGGCGCAGAAAAGGGTCTGCTGATTGGCATCCCAAATCGCAAAGGCGAACATGCCACGGAACTTTTCCACACAGCTTGTCCCATATTCTTCAAATGCATGCACAATCGTTTCGGTATCGCATCGTGACACGTACCGATGGCCCGCTCTTTCCAATTGGGGACGAATAGCCGCGTGATTGAAGATTTCGCCGTTGAAAGTGATCCATACAGAGCCTGACTCGTTCGACATGGGCTGATGTCCACCCGCAACATCAATAATGCTTAGTCGTCGATGACCCAGAAAGGCTACCCCGTCCTCATGTATTCCATGCCCATCCGGCCCACGGTGCCGAATGGTGTCCAACATACGGTGCAGGTTCCCTGCCGATTCAGGGGTCCGACCAAGCTTTACAAATCCGCTAATTCCACACATGCTATCGAGAAACCTCCGGCCAAGCTCGCTTACGCGGCCTTACTTGATTTGTCTGATAAGGGCGCTGT
>JAFAZU010000607.1 GCA_019239585.1 Acidobacteriaceae bacterium | reverse complement strand
GGGGTCTCTCCATTCAACGCCGGTACCGGTGTCTGGATCCATTCAGCTAACTTCTGCGTGGAGCCAGCAATCCGTAAAGCTTTCAAAAGCAGTTCGACACTCGGTGAAGGCGTCGGTTTCCGATCCCTACTGTGACGCACCTAAGCCCCTCACCTCTTCCACCACCCCTGTGATTCGAGCCAATCGGCGAAGCGGTCGATCCATTGATCGGAGGGTAGCCCCTGTTTCCGCATCCCAAAGCCATGGCCGCCTTTCGCGTACATGTGCAGCTCAGCGGATTTGTGAGCGCCTGTCCATCGGTCGTATAAGCCGATGCTGTCCATCGCCAGCCCAAGCTGATCGTCGGTTGCGGCAGCTAGAAACATCGGCGGAGCATCGACTGGTACCGGAACGTCCTTGAGCATCGCAGCGGCTGCATAAATGGGCGCTACAAATGCAGGTCGCCCTTCTGGGGTGTAGCGCAGTCCGACGGCAGCTGCCACTGTTCCCCCGGCTGAGAACCCGATAATGCCCACTCGGTCCGCCGAAATGCCCCAGTCAGAAGCATGCTTGCGTACATACGCCACTGCCGCAAGTCCGTCCGCAATTGACAGCGGCACGATTTTCCTTAATGTTTCTCCAAGTTTCTTATTCTCAAATAACGCGGTAAACTCCTGCGTGGCATCCTCGCCCGTGTGCGCCAGACGATACTTTAAAACGAAAGCGGTTTCTCCCCTTGCGGCTAGCCACTTGGCAACGTCGATACCCTCACTGTTAATAGAAAGGGCCATAAAGCCGCCTCCTGGACAGATCACCACCGCGTTGCCGTTACTCGTTCCCACGGCAGGTTTATAAATAGTGAGCGTGGGCTTCGTAACGTTACTAACGACTTCCGTGTTCCAGGATTTCGAGAAATATTGTTTCTCCGGGTAGCTCTCTTCCGAAGAGCCGGGAACCGTGCCGGAATACAGAGGAATTACTTCCTGAGCGAGTCCGACGGCAGCCACAAAACCAAGTACGGAAAGCATCCGAACAACAGACAATTTCATGCTCCACTCAGTCTATCGAGTCTTGCGGTTCGGCTCCGGTTGAATGGCAATCCAGCAGAGGGCAGCGAGGAGGTACAAGCAGGATAGAACGTGCAGCGGCAGACTCCAGTTGCTGAAACGGTCTACTAGGTAGGCCAGGACCAGAGGGCTTAATATGCCGCCGATCTGTCCGGCTGTGTTCATGACGGCACTGAGTACCCCTGAGTTTTTTCCGCCTAGTTCGATAGCCGTAGCCCAGGCCGGGGCGAGAGTAAACATGGACGCTGCGCCTCCCAGGGCGATCAGGATTCCCGCAGCGCGGCCATTAGTAATAATCGTTCCTGTTATCATCGCAGCGGCTGCGAATAGATAGGCGACTGCGCCCACGCCGCAGCGGCCAATGCGCCGTCCGAAGCGGCGTGAAAGCTCGTCGGTAGCCATGCCGCCTGTGATGTCGGCGCCCACGCTCAGGAGCAAGGGCAGACCGGCGAAGAGCGCCAGTTCAGTATGGATCATGCCGCGTGATTTCGATAAGTAAGCCGGCAGCCAAGTGATGAAAAAGTAAAAGCCATAGCTGTTTGCGAAGTATTGCAGGCAGAGCGGCAACAAACTGCGTGTTCGGAAAATCTCGCTCCAGGAGCCTCCATGGCCGGGCGCGAGACCGCGAGTGCTCTCAATCAGGTCGCACTCCTCTCGGTTTACAGAAGGATGATCACGAGGCTCGTCTCGGAACCACCCATGCCACAGCAGCGCCCAGAAGAAGCCGATGCAGCCGAAGAGGAGAAAAATCGTCCGCCAGTGCAGGAACGTTGCCAGGTAAGCCACCGCTATTGGGGTGAGTCCGCCAGATCCATGTGCGCTGGCGAAGAAAACGCCTTGTACCCGTCCTCGCTCGCGGGCGGGAATCCAGCGCGTAAAGACGCGAGCGGCGTTCGGCCATGCTCCAGCCTCACCGGCGCCAAACAGGAAGCGAACCGTCAAAAGAGCGGTATAACTGAACGACCCTGCTGTTGCCATCGTGAACGTTGACCACCAGAGCACGATGCGCGTCAGGACGCGGCGGCTGCCGATGCGGTCGGCCCACCAGGCAGTTGGAATTTCAAAGAGCGCGTAGGCTAGTGTGAAGGCACTGAAGACGTAACTCATTTGGATGCGGCTCAGGTGCAGATCGCGCATAATATCCGGAGCAACTAGCGAAATGCAGACCCGGTCCAAGTAAGTGAGGGCAGCCAGCGTCATCATGAAAACAACTACTTGGTAGCGAACATGGGTGACCATCACAAAGCATTCACAGTATCTCAACGCAGATTGGTGCTGTTTCTCCTGCTGGCGGTGGTGACCGTGGCGGGTTATTGGCTGCGGTTTTATGCGCCGATTGACCCGGAGTGGCGTGACTATAGCGGCGGAGCAGCCTACGTAATCCTATGGATACTGGCTTATGCTTTCTTAAAGCCGACAGCGCCCCCTTTGCCCGTCTCGCTTATCGTATTGCTCATTACTTGCTGCCTCGAATTCCTGCAGCTATGGCATCCCTCTTGGCTGGAGGCCATTCGCCGCACCCTGCCGGGACGACTCATTTTAGGAACAACTTTTGAATGGTCGGATTTCCCGCCCTACTTTGTAGGAGCGGCTATCGGCTTTGGAGCTATGCGCGCCCTTGCACTCCCTCAAAAGCCTTTCCACCGCGAAAGGTCTGGCGCTTCCAGCCCGAACTGATCGAGTACCCGCCCGACAAGGTAGTTCACCATATCGTCAATCGTTTTCGGCAGGCTGTAAAAGGCAGGTACCGGCGGAAAAATAACGGCACCCATACGGGTCAAGGCTAGCATGTTCTCCAAATGAATCTCGCTTAAAGGGCTCTCCCGCGCCACCAATACCAGCTTGCGGCGCTCTTTCAGAATCACGTCAGCAGCGCGGCAGATCAGCGTGTCGCTGTAACCGATCCGAATCGCGGCCAGAGTTTTCATGCTGCACGGCGCGATAATCATGCCATCCGTACGGAAAGAGCCGCTGGACACCAGCGCTGCCTGATTGTCCCCATGATGGACATGAGAGGAAAGCGCTTCCACCTGCTCCACGCGATACCCGGTCTCATGCGTGATGGTGGTGCGCGCCCAGCGACTCATGACCAGATGCGTTTCCACCGAAAGCGCCTTCAAAATCTCCAGCGTACGAATGCCGAAAATCGCGCCGGAAGCGCCTGTAATGCCAACAATGAGCCTCATTTAGGAGTGAGAGACTTGCCTGAGCAGTTCCGCTACAGCTCGGTCGAGCTGGACATCCTTCCCCTGCAGCCAATCTCCCGCCATGCGCTCCACATAAATATCTACTGGTCGCGGGTGCATTTCCATATCCCCTCCATCAGCCCCCTGCACTCGAATAAAAGGTACGCGTATCGTTGAACCATCCAATAGCTGTGCCGACCCAGTATAAATGATCCAACCGGCAGTAGGCTCGCCTACAACTTTACCGAGTTCCAGAGCGCGATAGCCTTCCGTGAAATCCTCGGCATCGGAAAGCGAGCCCTGATTGGTCACCAGAATCGTGGGAAGCCCTAATGCGCGCTGGCCCAAAGCCGCGCGTGCCGGAGCAGGGCTGCCATCACGAGGGGTCATGGTCAGGAAGTTTTTGCGAGTGAAAACATCAAGGGCGTATTGGTTCACAAAACCCCCGTCATTGTCACGAATGTCGATGACCACGCCTTCCTTGGTCTGATTCTCCACGTCCAGGTCGATGTAAAGCTGGTTCAGCGATTGCTCCGACATGTCCTCAATGTGTACGTAACCGAGCTTGCCGTGGCTGATACGCTCCACATAGGCGCGGTTTGCCTCCACCCAGCTCCGGTACAACAGTCCCTTTTCAGTTGATGCCGAATCAGGACAGACAATCGCTTCACGCGTTTGGGCTGCGTTACCAGCCGCACCAATCCGCAGCACAACTCGGCTGTGTACTTTGCTTTGCAGCAGATCATCCAAGTTCGTTTGCAGTCCAACACCTTCCCCATCCACCGCCAGAAGTGTTTCGCCCGCTTTAATGCTGCCTTCAAGCGCCGCAGCGCTTAACGGAATGATCTCGCGAATGATTAACCCTTTTCCGGCTTCATACGGCTCGCGCGCGAAGCGAAGACCTAGACGACCTACGGGCGTGGATGCGGGAGAAAAGGCCATTAATTGTGCTGGCAAGCTATCCGGCGGAATGATGCCCGAATGGGAAGCGTTCAGTTCGCCGATCATCAGGCTCATCAC
>JAFAZU010000530.1 GCA_019239585.1 Acidobacteriaceae bacterium | reverse complement strand
GCACAGGCCTTTCTGGTGCTAGCGACTGCATCGATGGTGAGGCCCTCTCCGGTAATCCGATAGTGTCCGTCGTACGCATTGCAGAAAGAGGTACCCAACACGCGGCCGTCCGGGCCAAAGCTCAGGGTGACCCGCGATGGATCGACGGGGGCCGTACCGTTGATGGTCTGCACGACCCAAGTGTTACCCTGCAGCAGTGTCGCTGGATCACCGCCGCATCCCTTAAGCGTCCTCCCCTCTAGCGTTACCGTCACTGTGTTCGGTTTGGGTATGCCTGTCATGATGTCGCGGCACAGCCGATCCACTACAGTGACCGTAACGGAACGCCCCTCGCCAGAGCCGGTGTATCGGCGTCCATCGGGCATGGTCTCCATCTTGGGTGCTGGTACCGCCGTCTTGGTAGCGCCATAATCGGTTACGAGCGTGAGCTGCCCTGCGGTGACCTCGAGTTGCCAACCCGGCTCATGCCCGTTCGCACGGAACGTCTGCGACACCAGATCGGCAACGGGCACGCACTCCGGATAGGTCTTTCCTTTTACAACCAGGATGCCGTTCCGCCCTTTGCTCCACAGCGAGGTCGTAGGATCATCGACGGCCTCTAGCTTACTGCCGGAGGCGGTCTGGACGGGCTTCATCTCGTAAGCCTGTCCGCCTACGGTAACGCGTGCAATATTCCCGGGAAAGCTAACGGAGATTCGCTCGGAGCCGCACAGCAGTTCACTTTTAAACGGCTCCGGGCGAAAGGGAGTTAGCGGAACAGTGCCGACATCCACAGTAGTAGCGTTTGCATCCACAGCCACCTCTTCAGAGACCCACTCGATTTGACCTCGCGAACGAAGAATACCGCCTCGGATCACATACTGTTTTCCTGAGGCGAGCTTCGCACGATCCACCGAGAGTTCGAATGGTATTGGAATTTGGCGGCCCTTCAGATCTATACGCTGCTCAGCAATGACTGGCGTACTGGGCGACGCGGCAACATCCCGCAGTTCAACAATGGCAAGGCTGTCAGGGGTTAATGCGATACGCTCCCGATAGGTGAGTGACCCCTTAATGGTTAAAAACTGGCCTTGCCAGCTCAGGGCCATCTGCGGCCAGCACACAAACGCAGTCCACGCAAGAAAATAACACGTCGCAACCCGGGTAGCGACACGAAACATTACGTAGCCCCCCTCGTAAGCGTTGTCTAAACCTTTGTTCAGGTTACACCAGTCATTCACCGAATTGTCTGTATCTTCCCAAGCACTGTTTTTGATGGCCCTAGCTCCAAAACGGATATTTTGCCGTCCGTGAGAATCTGATCTCCGGTGGCGTTTGCCGTTTTTTGCGGAGCTGCTGGACGTTCCATATTCGCGTAAGCCGTCGCAGTTCCGATGAAGAGCAAATCGGTTGAAATCCAATCCCGCTCGCGGTCGATATGCGGATCAATACGATGCGACCACTTTGTGCCGCCTTTAGCATTGCTGATCGCCACATCGTGAGTGGCCGCTCCGACCCAGACCTCACGTCCGTTATAAGTCTGCGCTTATTTCCAGATCCGCAAGTGATGCCGTTTCGCGAACGTGTTGAGTGATTTTTGAAAGACCAGGTCCGGTGCCCGGCCGTTGATCCGCAGAGGAGAAACCGGAGCACTGGAATAGCCACTCTGCCGGACCGTGGCTCCGAACGTTTTGAGCGCTGATTGCACGCTCAGGTTGTCGGCCTCAAACCATCCCGCTTCAGTGAAAGCCGCAGTCAATTGTTTTTCGGTGCCGATAAACATCAGGTTTGTGACATCTGATAGCACGGGTAGTACGAGGTCCAACCGCGTTGTAGAGACCCTATTGTTGCACTATATTGTTGCACTATAGTTCAATCGGGTTGGGGTCGCGCGGCGGATAATTTCATTTGGCTAATTTTTCGAACCACTGCAATGATTCTATGCGTTCCACCAGTGTCATGGAGAGACCGGACACTCAGGCTGCATGTGGGTTTGCTGCCAGCTTCTTTAGGGCAGCCGTGACTTCCGGCTCTTGCTCAAGGGCAGAAAGGTAATAGGGCCAGGGTCCGTTGCGGTCCCAATGACTCAGTTCGAAGCTCGCTGCAACACAGTAACGAAGGGCCACTCCCGTCGTTTGCGCGCCCATGCGAGATATACCGCAAAGCCGATGGCTACGCTCGCCAATCCCGCCACTATATATATGATGCCGCTTGATAGGAGGATAAAAAGCCAGCCAAGTAAAGCAACCAAAACCGGCAGAGGATACAGCCACATGGAAAAGGGGCGCGGAATATCCGGTCGGTATCGGCGGATTAGGATCAGGCCCACGCACTGCGCCATGAACTGCGTCAGAATCTGAAGGACGATCAGAGACTTGATGAGAGCGCTGAGCGAAAGCAGGCACGCCACTGCCGAGGCGATCCCCAT
>JAFAZU010000488.1 GCA_019239585.1 Acidobacteriaceae bacterium | reverse complement strand
CGCAGTTAGGCTGGATGAAGCTGCTGAGACGTCCGCGTGGCCGGCAAGTGCTGGCCCGGGCCGCACGCTCCGGAAAGCAGACAGCACAGAAGTCGTTGCGTCGTGCAAGCGGCTGGACAGCCGATAAGTGGGATCGTGCGCTCGAAGTTATAGGAAGTAAAGTACCCGCGCGGCCCATGGCGGAGCCGATTATCCGTCGCGCCACCCTTCGCGATATTTTGGCGCTTCCTGCTTCGAAGGGCGCTTTGCCGGCTACCTATGGTTTGCTGTTCCGGCTGGCGCCCGTAGAAGACCGTCGTTTCTTGGTGGGCCGGGATCAGGAGTTAATGGGACTTGAGCAGGCTTTAAGGGATTGGGACTCGGGACGGTTTGCGGCCTGTCTCTTTATCGGTGCGCGCGGCAGTGGGAAAACAAGTCTTTTAAACTGTGCCGCCCATAGCGTTTTTCTCGGACGCGAGTTGATTCGCACGCAATTTGTCGAGCGTGTACTGAGCCGCCAAGCAGTTGACAATTTCCTTCGAAACCTTCTCCAAGTTGAGGAGCAAGCTGATCTTGAGGCAGCTTTTGCCGCACAGCGGCGCGTCCTTATGATTGAGGAATCCGAGCGAACTTACCTGCGCAAAGTGGGCGGGTTTGAAGGGGCAAAACATTTGCTTCGCTGGATTCAGCGTACGGCATCCACTACCCTGTGGGTGATTGTCATGAATGACCGGGCCTTTCGAGTGCTGGAGGCCGGAGCGCAGTTTGGCCGTGTGTTCTCACACCGCATTAATGCGATGAGCGTCTCCCGGGGAGACCTGGAAAATGCGATTCTTGAGCGGCACCGCTTATCCGGTCTGCGACTTGAGTTTGCCCCTCCACCTGCGGGCGACCCAAGAGTAAACCGCATGAAGAGGTGGCTCGGCCTGGAGTATTCTCCGCGAAAGCTGTTCTTTGACTCCTTATATCAGCAATCCGGAGGCGTTTTCCGTTCCGCGTTCGAGCTATGGTTAAGCTCTATTGCAGACGTACAAGGAGAAACACTAAAAATACGGCAGCCCTTAGAGCCTGCATTCGGCCATTTTCGAAGAGAACTGGCGCAAGAGGACCACTTCACTCTTCTGGCCATTCAAGAACACGGTTCGTTGACTGAGAGCGAACTTGCTGAGGTGCTTTGCGCTGACGAAGACGCTATATGCAGCCGTTTAGATCGATTGTCAGCTCTTGGATTAATTGAGGGAGATCCAGACCATTTTGGATGGCGGGTGAGACCTGAGGCACAAAGGTTTACGAGCGACCTATTGCGGCGGGTAAATCTCGCATGAGGAAAAACACAATATGAGCGACGAATCAAAGATGCTCTCCCAATTGACCACCGGCAAACTCCTGTTTACCATTTTGATGATCGGAGTGGCTTGGCTGGTCCTCCGGTGGTTGCGCACTTTGTTTAATTGCCTGGAGCACGCAAATCCACGTTTGCGTTTCTTAGCCCGAAGAGTGGAGCCGCCACTCCGCATTCTGGTTTGGTTTATCGCCCTCCTGATCTCGCTCGAAGTGCTCGCTCCTTCGAAAGATGCATTCCTGGCGGCGCTCGGCTCGGCCGCGCTCGCTATCGCACTAGGGGCGCAGGATCTCATTAAAAACCTAATCGGCGGCATGGTAATCGTAACGGACCGGCCTTACCAGAATGGCGATCTGGTGAAAGTCGGCGAAGCTTCTGGAGAAGTGGAATACATCGGCCTTCGCAGCACGAAAATTATCACTTCCGATGGCGTGCATGTGACGGTCCCCAATGCGGAGGTGCTCAATCGTTTTACTTTTAATGCGAATGGAGGGGTGCCGGAGTGCGTTGCCACAACTGCTTTGTCCGTTCCCCACGGAGCGGACCCGGAACTGCTGCTGCGAGTGGCCCGAGAAATAGCTGTGTCTTGCCCTTACACTCATCTTGGACACGGGATTGAAGTTGAACTAGATGACAGTGATCCGAGATTGCACACCATGAAGTTGAATATTCGCGCCTATGTTTACGATCATCGCTACGCTTCCGCCATGCAGACCGACATCT
>JAFAZU010000352.1 GCA_019239585.1 Acidobacteriaceae bacterium | reverse complement strand
ATTGTCAAGTTAATGACCCGTTTGTACGATCCGTCTGCCGGCCAGATTTTGCTGGACGGCGTTGATCTGCGCGATTACAACATTGAAGATCTTCGCAAGGAGATTGGGGCAATTTTCCAGGATTTCATGAAGTATGAGATGACAGCGCGGGAAAATATAGCGGTCGGCCGGATTGCATATTTAGACGACACGAACCGCATTGTCTCCGCCGCCGAGCAAAGTCTTGCCGATGGGGTAATCATGAGGCTTCCCCGGCATTACGAACAAATGCTCGGCCGGCGGTTTGAAGGCGGCGTGGATCTCTCGGGCGGGGAGTGGCAGAAGATTGCTCTGGCTCGCGCCTATTTACGGGAGGCCCAAGTTTTGATTCTGGACGAGCCCACGGCGGCCCTTGACGCCCGCGCCGAATATGAGGTATTTGAGCGCTTTAACGAATTAACCGTGGGCAAGATGGCGCTCTTCATCTCGCACCGTTTCTCCACGGTTCGCATGGCTGAACGGATTATTGTACTGGAAAATGGCGCTATTACTGAAGAAGGCAATCACGAGCGTTTGGTTTCTCGCGGCGGGCGCTACGCTGAAATGTTTGAGTTGCAAGCGGCAAGCTATAGATAGAGTTACCACCTGATTCATGCCAGAGCCCTCTACACAACTGAAAATCGATCCAGTGAAACTGGACCTCCACGGCCTGAGTGAGGCCGAGCAGGGCGAACTGCGCACGGCGGCCGTTCGCGCTGCTCGCTCTGCCGGATGGCTCCCCGGCAAGGGCAGCTCCGCAAGGCCCAGAGAACTTTTCCGTGAGAGCGCACAACAATTTAAACAGCTCAAAAGAGAGATTTTCGGCATACAGCCGGACAATTTGTCTGACGACCTCCGAACGCTCTATGAAAACTTTCGTCTTGTTGACGCGGTAATTAGCGATTTAGCGGATTCCACAAAATTTCTTTCTAAATTACCGCAGGTCCGCACGAGCACGGAGGAGGCTGCTCCACGTGCGATTGTTCTGGCGCGCGCCTTGCTTGTTGCTTCGAAAAACCGGCTTACGGTTCCGGTTTTCTCCTTGTTTATTGAATCTGCCCAGGAAATAGAACCGCTGCGCTTGGCTGAATTGTGGGGAATGCCGCCGGCTTTGAAATTGGTTCTTCTCCAAAATTTGACAGATGCCGGATTCAAAGCTCTTCGTGCTTACCATGAAAACGGTTCGGGGGCAATCTCGGACGGAGTGGTGGGCCGCTCCATTAACGCGCTACGGTTGCTTGGCGATCTTGACTGGAAAGAAACTCTTGAAAGGTTGTCAGTCGTTCACCGCATCTTGTGCCTTGATCCGGCAGGCGTGTACCCCAAGATGGATTTTGACAGCCGTGAGATGTACCGTCAGGCAGTTGAAAAAATTGCTCCGTATTCCGATGTCAGCGAAATCGAGCTGGCCCGCCGCTTAGTTACCACAGCGCAAACAGCAAAAACGAGCCGCTCGATGCCTGAGGCGCTTCGTGACCGCCTGCTGCACGTTGGTTATTACTTAATTGATGAAGCGGGCGGACGGGAATTCCTGCACTCTATCGGTTATAGACCGCCCATATCGAGAGCGATCCAATTGCTGTTCCATCGCTTTCCCGACGAAGTTTATATTATCGGCATTGAATTAATCACGCTGATTACTGTTGTTGCCCTCATTATGAGCCTAGTGCAGAACCATGATGCATTCGGTTTAATTATTAGCGCTCTTCTTCTCTTAATACCGGCAACGCAAGCAGCCGTCGAGTTAATCAATTACTTCGCTACGGCGGTGCTTACTCCGAGACCGCTGGCTAAGTTTGATTTCAGCAAGGCGGTCGATCCCCCCTGCGCCACGGTCGTCGCCATACCGACTTTGCTGATTAACGAAAAGCAGATCCGCCAGTTAGTCGATGATCTTGAAGTTCGCTATCTGGTCAATCGAGATCCCAACATTTTTTACGCTCTCCTGACCGATCTTCCCGATAGCGCCGAACCTCCTGGAGAACAGGATGCACGTATCGACCTTGCAAGCCGTCTGATTGACGACCTGAACCGAAAATATGGGACAGAGCCGTATGGTGGGTTCTACTTATTCCATCGGCACAGCGTGTACAATCCACGCGAGGGCGCCTGGATGGGTTGGGAGCGAAAACGCGGTAAGTTGCTCGACTTAAATCAAATGCTGCGGAAGGCTTATGATCCTTTCCCTATTAAAGCCGGCGATCTATCGCGTTTACCTTTTATTCGATACGTTCTGACGCTTGATTCCGACACGCAGCTTCCACGCGGCTCCGCGCAGCGTTTGATCGGCACGATTGCCCATCCGCTCAACCGTGCCTTGATCGATGCCAAGCTGAACATCGTGACAATGGGCTACGGCATCATGCAGCCTCGCGTCGGCATCAGCGTCCAATCGGCGACGCGCTCCCGCTTAGCGAGTATTTACTCCGGCCAGACCGGGTTTGATATTTACTCGCGGGCGGTGTCCGACGTTTATCAGGATCTTTACGGGGAAGGTATCTTTACCGGGAAAGGTATTTACGATGTCGATGCCCTTCGACAGGTTCTGGAAAAACGTTTCCCCCGCAACGCGCTGCTTAGCCATGACTTGATTGAAGGCGCTTATGCGCGTGCCGGGTTGATTTCAGATGTTGAGGTGATTGACGATTATCCCTCTCATTACAGCGCCTACAACCGCCGCAAACACCGCTGGCTGCGCGGTGATTGGCAGATTGCGCGCTGGATTTTCGGGCGCGTGCCGGATGAGTCAGGCCGACTCGTTCCCAACCCCATCTCACTGATCTCGAAATGGAAGATTATTGACAATCTACGGCGGAGCCTGGTTGAGCCAGCCACTTTTCTGCTATTAGTTTGCGGCTGGTTTGGGTTACCAGGCGGACCGCGCTTTTGGACGTTTGTTACGCTGGCATTACTTTTCCTGCCAATCTACTTTCGCCTGGTCTTTTCGTTGTTCCGTGCCGCAGTCACCAATAAATGGGATACCGCGCGCCAGTCCTTTTTTGATTTCCTCACCTCGCATGTCAGCATTGCTTTGAATATTGCGTTTCTTGCTCATCAAACGCTGGTTGCGCTGGATGCAATCATTCGCACCATCATTCGTAGCACCATTACGCATTCCCGGCTGCTCGAATGGGAAACAGCTACCGAAGCAGAGCTTGGTATCAGAAAACGCACACCCGTTGATGTTTATTTGGATTGGATGCCCTTGTTGGCAGTGGCACTTGCTG